>CAXEKM010000248.1:0-4391 GCA_963996645.1 uncultured Marinoscillum sp. | reverse complement strand
TTGAAGAAAGCTTCATCCGCTGCTTTGGTCCACCCACTTTGGGCTGACGCGGTAAACAGAGATCCACCCATCAAAGACAGGTGGATCAGCGGAATACATAAACTGATATACTTATTGGATTTCCGCATAACCAAATGGTATTCCTGCTGAAGCACACCAAAGAATAACATGGGTGTATTTAGCCGCTGGAGCTGCATCCAGTTTAAAATATTGTTCGCCATTGGAAGATACATTTCCAATCAAGGCTACATCGGGGTTTCCATTTCCTGGATCGAACATTGCTTCGCTTGATGTAGAAAGGAAAACGGCTACTGTACCTGTTGCCAAAACTGTTTCAAAATCACTTCCGAATTTGATAAAACTCGTTCCTTCTGCATCTGAACCTACTTGTACCATTCCCTTACTTCCTGTATCGTTTTGGGCCATAAACGTTCCTGATTCTAATACAGTAAACTCACCTTGAGGCATGCTGCTATCAATGGTGATGGTTTCATCTTCTCCGCAAGCTATTAGAAATGCTCCGAGTACGAATGCTAATGCTAGTTTTTTCATGATTGTCTTTTCTTTTATGGTTATTGAAAAATCCTGATAGCAAAACAAGTCTTGAGATGTCTCGAAGGATTCACGGAATTCTCACATTTTGGTCAAATTGATACTTCACTCCAAAATCGGTTAAAAAAGGCTCAATACGCTAATAAAAAATGTCGTGCAGTTTCTATTTAGATGGGTTTATCACGTAATCCGTAGGATACCGTGATACTTCTGTGATACTTTATCGCTCAATTGCCACAGAGATGAAAAAAGTACTAGTCATAGAAGATGATCTGGAGATTGTCAACCTACTGGAGATCCATTTGAGAGACCTGGATTGTGAAGTCACCAAAGCTCATGATGGTGTGACGGGTCTACGTCTTGCCTTAGATGAAACTCCTGACCTGATCATTTTAGACATTGCGCTGCCAGCTATGGATGGCATGGAAGTTTGTAGAGAGGTAAGAGCTAAAATCAATACGCCTATTATCATGCTCACCGCCAAGTCAGAGGAAATCGATCGCGTTCTCGGACTGGAGCTTGGTGCCGATGATTACATGACCAAACCCTTCAGTATTCGAGAGTTTTTAGCCCGGGTGAAAGCTACTTTTCGTCGCAATAACATGATTCGCGAAAGTCTGAATCTGGAAAATAAGGTTCAAATGTCCTTCGGCGATTTGCAGATAAATGTAGAGCAACGAAAAGTTGTGGTGAGCAATCAACGGGTGGAGCTATCACCCAAAGAGTTTGAATTGCTATCACTAATGGCTAGTCACCCAGGCAAGTGCTACTCCCGCTCAGACCTGTTGAGACTGATCTGGGGTTATGATTTTGATGGCTATGAACACACGGTCAACTCACACATTAATCGACTAAGAGCTAAAATCGAAACGGACATGAATAACCCAAAATTCATCATCACCGCATGGGGAGTAGGTTACAAATTCAATGAAGAAGTTGCATGATGACATCTATTAATAATAAACTAATCGCAAAGCTCTCACTTAGCTTTTTCCTATTGCTGGTAGTTATCGGAGTGGCTTTTACTGGATTAACCGTATTCATCACCAACAAACACTTCGAGGAAGTCACCCAACGACTCAATAGCCAGGTGGCCGCACACCTTATCAATGAAAAATTTCAGAATGAGTCTCCTTTCCTGGAAGATGGCTCTGTGAATAAACCCCTCTTTGGCGACCTGATGCACGACATGATGGCTGTCAATCAGGGAATAGAAGTGTATTTACTGGATGACCTGGGACAGGTACTTTATTCAGTAGTACTGGATCATAATCCAGGCAAGCCTGTTACCCAGATAGACATTGGACCAATCAACAAATTTCTCGATGGAGATAAAACGGAATATGTGCTGGGTGATGATCCACGAAATCCAGATCAGAAAAAAATCTTTTCCGCAGAGTCATACAATGTGAATGGCAAGCAAGGCTTTATCTACATCATATTGGCAGGGCAACAATATGAACTGGTCAACAGTCAGCTTTTCTCAAGCTTCTTCCTACAACTGGGTGTTGGTGTTGGAGCATTGATAATTCTCTTTGCTAGCTTGATTGGAATGGTCAGTATTTGGTTCCTTACTAGAAACCTTCGTGAAATCATCTTCCAGGTGAAGCGGTTTCAGGATGGAGACCTCAATGCTCGTATTCCAAATGCAGAAACTAAAGACTTGTCTACACTCGCGATTTCATTCAATGAAATGGCAGATACCATTGTCAAAAACATGGATGAAATCAAGTCAGTGGACGCCCTCAGACGCGAGCTTATCGCCAATATTTCACATGACCTTCGTACACCTTTAGCTATTCTTCAGGGATACATCGAAACGCTTGAAATGAAAGATCAATTACTGGCAGAAGAAGAGCGTAAGAAGTATCTGCATATCATTTGGAACAGTTCGGAAAGACTGTCTCATATGGTTTCCCAACTTTTTGAGTACTCCAAGTTAGAAGCCAAACAGATTGAACCGCATAAAGAGCCATTTCAAATAACCGAGCTTGCTCATGACGTTCGCTCTAAGTTTGAAGTGTTAGCCAAGGAGAAAAATATTACCATCAATCTGGAAAGCAACAATCACATTCCATTGGTCTTTGCAGACCTCAGTTTAGTAGAACGAGTGATTCAAAACTTAATGGATAATGCCCTAAAATTTACACCCGTAGATGGCACTATCACGCTGAAAATAACGGCGGACAATCAGGAGGTAGCCATAGCGGTGAAAGACACTGGGGAAGGTATATCAGAAGCAGACCAAATTCATATTTTTGACCGATACCGAAAATCGGAAAGCCCATCCAACAAACAAGGAACCGGACTGGGGTTGGCAATAGCTAAAAAGATTTTAGAGATTCACAATTCGACCATTCGAGTAATCAGTCAACCTAATTTGGGAACCACTTTTCAGTTCGGATTACCAATTTATGCAAGTCCATTAGCCTAAATGTGGATATAGCATCTAACTTAGTGTTAGAACAGGAACACTTTGAAGCAAACCAAGACTTTAGGAATCATTTTAGCCATCTGTGGCATTCTGCTTTTCTCCAGTAAAGCAGTGATGGTGAAGCTTGCCTATCAATACGAAATTGACAGCATCAGCCTGCTATTGCTCAGAATGTTGTTTGCCTTTCCTTTTTACCTGGTAGTCAGCATCGTCAAACGACCAAAAGAGAAACTTCAGAGCAACGACTATTTATGGCTGTTGGGCCTGGGAATGGTAGGCTATTACCTGGCTAGCTACTTTGATTTTCTTGGCTTGCAGTACATCAAAGCCAGTTTGGAAAGATTGATTCTGTTCATCTACCCAACTTTGGTCTTACTGCTTTCCTATATTTTCATGGGAAAAACGATTACCAAAAAACAAGCCTTAGGAGTCATCGTCACTTACATCGGCGTAGTAATTATTTTCTCTAATGAGCTGGCCATCAATCAGGAAGATCGAGTGCTATACGGAGCAGTATTGATCTTTTTAAGTGCGCTCACCTACGCGAGTTACTTAACTGGCTCAGGCTGGTTGATTCCTAAATTTGGAGCAACAGTTTTTACTTCCTATGCGATGATGATCTCCTGCGCGTGCGTAGTGATGCACTATATCTACACAAAAGAAGTATCAATCTTATCTTTTCCAGCCGAAGTTTATTGGATTGGACTGGCCATGGCCTTTTTTGCTACAGTGATCCCCTCTTACCTGATCAGCTATGCAATTAAAATATTAGGAGCTAATAATTTCTCAATTTTTGGAAGTCTAGGTCCAGTATCTACCATTGTACTTGCTTACATCTTTCTGGATGAAAATCTTACTCTTATTCAGTTACTCGGATCAGTCGTAGTGATCTCCGGGATCTTCATCGCCGAGAAAAGAAAGAAAAAGGCGACGGAGGGATAAAGGTTGGGTGTTGCAAGATTGTTCTGAACTTGGTAAATTCAGTCAACCAAACTATTACACCATGCCTAAGTTTCACGTCGAAAAGTCCATCATCATTGACTCCTCACCAGACAAAGTCTACGAATTTGTAAGTAATCTATCCTATTGGAATAAATGGAGCCCCTGGCTTGTAGTGGAGCCGGAGGCAAAGTTCATTGTAGCAGAACACGGAGATTCTTATACCTGGGAAGGAGAGCGTGTAGGAAGCGGAGAAATGAAAGTTTTGAAGCGCGAAGAAAACAAGGCAGTAGATTATGACCTGCATTTTTTAAAACCATGGAAATCTCAGGCTGACATTCGTTTTGAAATCAAAGAGCACGGCAAGCAAACCAAAGTGGTTTGGTTGATGGATAGCAAACTCCCATTCTTCATGTTCTTTTTGAAAAACATGATGGTTGCCATGCTGGGCATGGAATTCAATCGC
>CAXEKM010000247.1:0-6372 GCA_963996645.1 uncultured Marinoscillum sp. | reverse complement strand
TTACTGCAGAAGGTGCCTGGAATTGGAAAGATGTATACAGTAATGCAACGATTGTGACTCAGTGGGGTGCTGTTATCTTGTTGGGATTATTGTTAAATAAATGGTTGTATAATAAGTTTTGTGCTAACACAGATTGATATGAGTATAAGTTCAATTATAAGTATGATTTGTACAGTCTCTGTAATTCTTGGAGGCTTTCTTTACTTTCTAGTGTTGGCCATGAGAAATGAAAAATCAAAAAATGGATAAAATAGATTCTTTAAATCAAGTAGCAGAATTTCATAAAACGTTTAAGCATCCGATCGTATCTGAACCTAAAATTCCATCTAAAGACAGATGTGATTTAAGGGTTTCATTGATAGCGGAGGAGTTAAAGGAACTAGAAGAGGCTATAAAGGATAATGATCTGGTAGAAATAGCAGATGCTCTTTGTGATATTCAGTACGTGTTGTCTGGTGCAGTATTAGAGTTTGGACTAGGTAATAAGTTTGTTGAGTTGTTCAATGAAGTACAGCGCTCCAACATGAGTAAGGCATGTGAGACAGAAGAGGAAGCTCAGGCCACTGTAGAGCATTATCAAAATAATAAAGATACAGAGGCTTATTATATGGAAGAAGACGGTAAGTTCCTCGTTTACAGAAAGGGAGATAATAAGACCTTAAAGTCTATTAATTACTCTCCCGCAGACCTAAAATCTATTATAGAATAGGTAAAACGAAAGAGATCGTAGAAATCAAATTGTTCTGAAGATCGAACAATCCGTTGAAAATATTTTGATCACATCCAAGGCCAAACATCAAGATGAAGTAAGCGGCGAGGGAAGAAAGCAATTTGACTACTTTTTTGTTAATCATATCAAATCCTGATTTCGTTGTAAAATTATAATTATTTCACTTAAAAATTCATTGATTTTACAAATAAAATCAGGATTTGTTGATTTTTATATACCCAGAATAGGGTATTTATTATTCGATCTTGACTAAATAGACGTTTTCATTCAATTCTCCATCGTCTTCGAAAGACACTAAAACGCCATCTTCTAGCATCCAGTAATCTTCATCATCTGTTTTGAATCTGTCAGTATCTGAGATTCTCAAGCGACCTCTGTTGTCAATTGACCATTCTGAATATTCAATTTCACGCTCGCCAAATGCCTCGACAGTTACTTTTACTTCGCCATTAGCTCTAAACTCCATATAGATTTCTAGTTCATCTAATAAGCCTGATACCAGGCCAGATACCGAGTTGACAATTACTTCACCTAGAAAGGAGTCTTCTTCTTCGGCTTCTTTTTTAGCTTCTTCGAGCTCTTCATCCACATTGATCACCAGTTTCCAGGTTTTATCAGTAATGTCCTTTTCTTTTACTTTATTCTGAGCATTGGACGATAATGCTATTGCTCCAATGATTAATACTAATAGTGCCTTTTTCATTTTGATTTAGTTTGATGTCCATTGTTACTAGTTATCAGTTCCTATTTAAAACATATCCCACATTCGATGGTTATTATGTATTACAAGGTACTGCATAATGTATAATACTGAATTCGTTTAAATAGGTTACAGTAATACAATGTTTATTAGTTTTGCAGCTATTAAAAATCAGAGTTCATGTTTGATAATCTTAGTGTAAAATTAGATCGCGCGTTTAAGACCCTAAAGGGGCAGGGAAGTATCACCGAAATAAATGTGGCCTCCACCGTAAAGGAGATCCGTAGAGCTCTTATTGATGCCGATGTTAACTACAAGGTAGCAAAAGAGGTGACTGATTCTATAAAGGAAAAAGCACTTGGTAGAGATGTTCTCATTGCGGTTTCACCTGGTCAATTATTAACTAAGATCGTTGCAGAGGAGCTTACTCTTTTGATGGGTGAGACCAACGTCCCAATCGATTTAACTGGAAATCCAAATACGATATTAATATCAGGTCTTCAAGGTTCTGGTAAAACTACCTTCAGTGGTAAGCTTGCTAGTCAGTTGAAGAAGCAAGGGAGAACAGTATTGCTTGCTGCCTGTGATGTTTACAGGCCTGCTGCGATTGATCAGTTGAAAGTTTTAGGTGAGCAAATTGGCGTGGAAGTATATACCGAGCCGGATGAGAAAGATCCTGTGAAGATTGCTAAAAACGCAGTTAAATATGCAAAGGATCAAGGAAAGAAGTCATTGATTATTGATACAGCTGGACGTCTTGCTGTTGATGAAAAGATGATGGAAGAGATTGCAGCTATTAAGAAAGCAATTGATCCTTCTGAGACATTGTTTGTTGTGGATTCCATGACAGGTCAGGATGCTGTAAATACCGCAGCGGCCTTCAATGAGCGTTTGAATTTTGACGGGGTAGTTCTGACCAAATTGGATGGTGATACACGTGGTGGTGCTGCTTTATCTATTAGAAAAGAAGTAACCAAACCAATTAAGTACATCAGTACTGGAGAGAAGATGGATGCGATCGATCTTTTCCACCCAGACAGGATGGCTAATAGAATCCTTGGTATGGGTGATGTGGTTTCTTTGGTAGAGAAAGCTCAGCAAACATTCGACCAGGAAGAAGCTCGAAGAATCAACAAGAAAATCAAAAAGAACCAATTTGGGTTTGACGATTTCTTGTCTCAGATGGAGCAAATTAAGAAAATGGGTAATCTGAAGGACTTGATGGGCATGATCCCGGGAGTAGGTAAGGCTATCAAGGATATTGATATTGATGATGATTCTTTAAAGCCAATTGAGGCAATCATTAAATCGATGACCCCTAAGGAAAGAGAAAATCCAGATATAATCAATGGAACTCGTAGACAAAGAATTGCTAAAGGCAGTGGTACTAGTGTCAATCAGGTGAATCAGTTGCTTAAGCAATTTGAGCAAATGAGAAAGATGATGAAAACGATGAATAAAATGGGAGGAGCAAAAGCACTTTCCAACTTAATGAGATAAACCAAGATCAGGTATCTTTAATATATGATAGGTCATGCTGCTGCATGACCTATTTTTTTATCTTATCTAGCCATTGTTCTACTGGAGCCGGTTGATTGTGAGTGGCGGCAAGTATGGTTGTTTTAACCGTGGAAACACCGCAAAACTCCATAGTTAGTTTCTTCAATGCATTGATCGAAGGATTACGATATACCAGTCGATAGTACCAATATGGTGTATGCATGGTAGAAACGATTCTAGCGGTCTTCTTAGTTAAGAACTTATCCCACCAAACGGAGTTTTCTCTGTATTTAAAGGCAAATCCAGGTAGAAATACACGATCTATGAATGCTTTCATCACTGCCGGATAGCTTCCCCACCACGTAGGGAAAAACCACACCAGATGGTCTGCCCAGACAATGTCTTTTTGTGCTTGAACTAGGTCTGGCTCTAACTCAGTTCTTTTATTGTAACCATGCTCCAGGTTGTAATTGAATTCAAGAGAACGTATATGAATAGTCCGAACCTCATGATTTAATGAGGCCTGTTCCGCATAATTAGTTGCCAGGTAGGCATTAAGGCTTTCAGTATCAGGATGGCCACAGATGACGAGTATTTTCTTCATTATGTATATGATTGTTATACATGTGAAGGTAGGAGAGTGCTTAATGGTTTCTTTTGATCTAGATCAAAAACGGTTGATTTGGCTAGTTTTGTCTACTTCTTATTCTACTTAATGTTTCCTGTTGCATGCCAAGATATGAAGAAATATAGCCTAATGGAACGCGATTGAGTAGATCAGAATGGTTTACCATGAATGAGTCATATCTTTCTTGTGCAGACATGGATACGATAGAATTATAACGCTCCACTAATTCGGAATAGGCGTCAATCATAAATATTCTTCCATATCGATCCATTCCTTCCACATGGTCAAATACCCAATCTAATTTACTTTTGGACAATGAATAGCATTCGGTAGGCTCCAATGCTTGAGAAGTATATATCGTTGGTTTACCTGTGAAGAAACTATCGATACCAGTAAGTACTTCATTCTCCTTAGCGAAATGGCAGCAGATTTCTTTGCCGGATGCTCTGTAGAATACCCTAATTAGTCCTTTCTTGATGAAGAAAATTCGTTTGGATACAACTCCTGCTTGCTCTATTATTTCTCCTTTGGCAAATTGCTCGATCTGCATGTGTTCTTTAAGAGATTCGAGTAGTTCAGGACTTCCGAAGATTGAGTTCATGCCTTTAAAATAAAAAAGAGGTGCGAAAAGGCACCTCTTTTTATCTATTAATAAGTCTTGTATATCTTATCTATACATCACAGCTTTCACCGCTTCGATAGTTCTCTTCACGTTTGGAAGGATTTCTTCAATCAAAGTAGGAGCGTAAGGTAATGGAAGGTCTTTACTGTTTACTCTATGAACTGGTGCATCAAGGTAATCAAAAGCATTCTTTTGAATATGGTGACTCAGTTCTGCAGAGATAGACGCCAAAGGCCATGCCTCTTCTACGATAACTAATCTGTTGGTTTTCTTTACAGATTCTATTACCGAAGCGTAATCAATTGGTCTTACAGTTCTAAGATCAATTACTTCAGCGTTGATTCCTTCCTTAGCAAGCTCCACAGCAGCTTCGTCTACCACTTTCATCATTTTACCAAATGATACTAGTGTTACATCAGAGCCTTGTTTTACAGTTACAGCTTGTCCGATTGGAATCAAGTATTCTTCTTCAGGAACTTCACCTTTATCGCCATACATCAATTCTGATTCCATGAAAATAACAGGGTCGTTATCACGAATAGAAGACTTTAGAAGTCCTTTTGCGTCGTATGGATTAGAAGGTACCACTACTTTCAAACCTGGAGTATTGGCATACCAGTTCTCAAAGTTTTGAGAGTGTTGTGATGACAATTGCCCAGCATTACCAGTCGGTCCTCTGAATACGATAGGACAGTCAAACTGACCACCAGACATAGATTTTATTTTTGCGGCACTGTTAATTACCTGGTCAATAGCTACAAGAGAGAAGTTGAAAGTCATGAATTCAACGATCGGTCTAAGGCCGTTCATAGCTGCTCCAACGCCCATTCCTGCGAAACCTAATTCTGCGATAGGGGTGTCGATAACTCTTTTGGCGCCGAATTCATCTAGCATTCCCTGGCTCACTTTGTAAGCTCCGTTATATTCAGCTACTTCTTCACCCATTAAAAACACTTTGTCGTCGCGTCTCATCTCTTCGCTCATCGCTTCACCAAGTGCTTGTCTAAACTGTATTTCGCGCATGTTCTAGTCTTTGTTTTAAAGCCCTGCTAAATTAATTCATTAGGCTGATAATCATAAAAAAAGCTCTCCAAAATGGAGAGCTTTCTTGTAATTTATTTCGTTTTGTCAATTACTTAACAGCTTCAGCAACTGCATCAGTGTAATTTACAAACTCAAGATCGTTGATCGCCTTGTCTTTCAATGCTGGATCTTTCTTAATAGCTGCTTTTAAGCTGCTGATTACGTCTGATGCATTGTTTTGTCTTGCAGATGCGATAGCGATTAAGTAGTTAGCTTCAGCTCCTACAGTTTCGCTGTTAGCTACATCACCTAAAGTGTTTTTAGCAGTAGCATAGTCACCTGATAACAATTGAGACAAACCAGTGTCGAATGTTACTACATCACTTTTCGCAGAGTTAGCGAAAGAAGCGTTAGCAGCATCGTACTCACCATTCATTACCTGGATAGATCCTTTCATACCTGATAGGTTGCTAGCAGTTTTGTTAGAAGGAGATGCGCTAGAAGCAGTACTGATAGCATCCATACCTTTAGCATATTCTGCTTGCATGATGTAAGCAGCAGCCATGTTAGCAGATACGATAGCAGATTTTTGCTTGTTAGCAGCAATTTCCAATTGAGTTACAGCATCCTGAACCAATTTAGTTTTAGCAGAACCTTCAGCTTTAGCTGCTTGATCTAGGTATACAGCAGCAAGGTTATTGTGTGCTTGCCAGTTACCAGACTTAGTAGCTGCTTTGTAGATAGCTGCTTTTTCTTCTAGAGAAGGAGTAAGAGTTGCAGAGAACATGAACTCTTCGAACGAAAGAGTGTCAGCTTCAGCCTCACCATTTACAACTTGCTTAGAAAGTACTGCGATTTGAGCGTTTGATTTTTTAGCCTTAACAGTTAAGATTTCTGTTTTAGCAGTTCTCAAACCTGGATAAACTTCTTTCAAAAGTTTGTCATAAACTGACAATTTCTGCAATTCGTTTTCTTTTTCTTCGAATGAACCAGTTCCGTTGATGATTCTGCTTACTGCAGATTTATCAGTTCCGCTGATACCTTCGTATGAAGAAAGCGCTGCTTTAAGACCACTCCAATCTTCAACGATTGGCTTAAGGATGAATTTGATAGAATCAGACATTCCTTTGTAGTCATATCTCTTCATCTGCTTTCTGTAGAAGTCTTCG
>CAXEKM010000246.1:0-8815 GCA_963996645.1 uncultured Marinoscillum sp. | reverse complement strand
TTTTGCCCCCTTATTGAGCCTTCAGTTCTGGCTTGTTTTAATAGGCGTGTTAATACTTGGAGCTATCGTTTCAGGAGGATATCCTTCATTTGTTCTGGCTGCTTTCAAGCCATTGCTATTAAAGAGTTTTAGCCTGACTACTCCTTCTGGACAATGGGTGAGGAGAGGGCTGATCTTTTCGCAGTTTGCTGTTTCGATGTTGTTGATTTCTGGAACTTATGTAATCTATAATCAAGTAGATTATATGCGTTCACAGAGTTTGGGTGTAGATATGGAGCAGATTTTGATCCTATCCGGCCCAATGACCATAGCGCAAGGAGGAGGTGATGTGGAACTGAAAAAGCATCATCAGATTTTCAAAAATCAGTTGCTTCAAAATCCACAAGTACAAGCTATCAGTGGTTCTAGCAGTATTCCTTCTTCTGGTCAGATGTGGCAAGAATATATGAAGCCATTGAGCGCTCCGTTGGCTACTAGTGAACTTGGAGATGTCATATTGGTTGATGTGGATTTTTCGGAAGTTTATGACCTGGATTTTATCGCCGGGGAGGGATTTGAATCTGGTGTACAGGATTATGAAGCATTGATTATCAACGAAAAAGCTGTTGAGGTTTTTGAATTGGGTGATCCAAAAGATCTGGTTGGGCAGAAAGTAGTGGTTGGTAGGGAAGACACTGTTCTAGTTTCAGGTGTAGTGAAGGACTTTCACTGGAATTCACTTCACGATGAGATTCCTCCGATGATGTTTTGGAGCATGCCAGGCTACAATGTTCACCTTTCTGTCAAAATCAATACGGAGAATTTACCTGAAACACTTCAGTTCATAGAAGATCAGTTCAGGTCCATTTATCCTAATGATCCATATAACAGTTACTTTCTCAATGACCATTTCAATAGACAATATCAAGCCGATCTTCATTTTGGGAAACTGTTTGGGTTATTCAGTGGGCTAGCCATTTTCATAGCTTGTATTGGCTTGTTTGCTTTAATTTCTTTTTCCGCTACACTCAAGGTAAAAGAGATAGGCATTCGCAAAGTACTTGGAGCTGGAGTAACCAATCTGATGCTGCTGTTGTCAAAGGAATATTTACTCATACTCAGTCTGGCAGTAGTTGCGGTATGTCCAATCATCTTATTAGCCAGTCGCAATTGGCTGGAAAACTTTGCCTATCAGATGCCACTATCCTTGTCCATAGTAGTAGTACCTGCTGTCGCATTGTTTGGTATTGCCATACTGACAGTGGTGAGAAAAGTGTCTTCAGCAGCGCAGGCAAACCCTGTAGAATCATTGAGAGATGAATAAGAGGTACTCCAAAATATTGATACGTGAAAAATGCCACTCAAATCTTACCCCGACCCTAAAGGGAGGATTTGAGTTCGTGAAAAACAGGGTTTTGGGGCTTACTGATTCTCATTCATCTTTAAACTGGAATCATCATGGCTGAGCGGGAAATGTTTTATGGCGCATCTGCAGATATATTCCAAAAGGCTAGAGAGCTAAGGGAAAACATGACTGAGTCTGAACAACTATTATGGAATGAATTGAAGCAAAATCAATTGCTAGGCTTGCGCTTCAAATCTCAACACCCAATAAGTCATTTTATAGCTGATTTTTATTGCCACAAATTAAAGCTAGTTATAGAAATTGATGGTGGGTATCATTCTCAAAAAGATCAAAAGGAATATGATGATGCTCGGGATTTTGAAATGCGTGAGTTGGGGTTATTTGTGTTGAGGTTTAATGCCCGAGATGTTTCTGAAAGAACAGACCATGTAATGAGAAGAATTGATATTAAATGTAAAGAACTTCTGAGTGGCTCCACCCTTTAGGGACGGGGTAAAAGAGCCATTAATGTAATTGAATTTATGAAAACACCACCCAAAATACCGCTTCGTTTCCTGCGCTGGTTCTGCCGGCCGGATTTGCTGAAATATATCGAGGGAGATCTCATAGAGTTGTTCGAGGAGAACGTGGAGCAGCAAGGGGGTAAAAAGGCTCGCCTTCTATTTGCGTGGGAGGTGGTCAAACTTTTCCGTCCCGGAATTATCAAATCGAAAAGATCAATTACTCAAATAAATCAATGGACTATGTTTAATAATCATCTGAAAATCGCCTTACGCGTATTTAGGAAGGAGAAATTCTTCACAGCGGTCAATGTGATAGGCCTTGCCTGTGGCTTCTGGTGTGCACTACTTACCTATTATTGGTGCATGGATGAATACAGCTACGATCGATTTCATAAAAAGGGGGATCATTTGTATCGAATCATGATGAACCTTGATTTGAATGGTGAGAACTATACCGATGAAGGTACTGTCTATCCTTTGGGAGATATATTGTTAGAAGATTTCCCAGAAGTCAAAAGTCGAGTACGATATTCTGTGGACGAACCGATCGCTGTAACGCTCAATGGTCAGTTGTCAGAGCAGTCTTTTGCATCTGCAGACCCTAATTTTTTCGAAATGTTCAGTATTCCCCTTTTGGAAGGAGATGCTCAGAGCTGCTTGCAAGACAAGTCCAATATTGTTATTTCTAAAAAGCTGGCTGACGCGTATTTTAAAGGTGAATCTCCTGTAGGACAAAACATTTCTCTTCATTACGAATCTTACAATCTCGAATTTCTGGTTTCTGGAGTTTTCGAAGATTTCCCTCAGCAGTCTTCTATTCATTTTGACATGCTCATTCCTATAGAGAACCTGGAAGCTTTGTATGGTGATCAAATGAATGACTGGGGCAATACCTGGTTTGTAACCTACATCGAATTGGATGAGCAGACAGATATTAGTCAGTTTAAGCAAAAAATAGAGAAGTTACCGACTACTAAAGCCGATATGGATTGGTATGATTTGACACTTCAAAAGTTTGGCGATCAGCATCTGCATGATCGTTTTGAAAATGGAGTGCAGGCAGGAGGTCGAATAGAAACTTTGATTCTGTTTATGATTATTTCTGCTTTCACGTTGCTTATTGCTTGCTTTAACTATGTGAACATCACCACAGCCAGAGCGATCAAGCGAGACAGAGAGGTAGGCATACGCAAGACTATCGGAGCAACTCGATCTCTTTTAATATCTCAATTTTTGACGGAATCAGGTTTGATCGTTTGGATAGCGATGGTGATTGGGGTGATCGGTGCTTGGATATCGCTACCCTATTTCAATGCCATTACGGGGAAGGCTGTCTTCGTTGATTTGACTGATACTTATTTTTATGTTCTGTTGGGAGCTATATTTTTAGTGACATTATTCATCTCTGGGCTGTATCCCTCCATCTCATTATCTCGAGCAAGCAGACTTTTTGCATTAAGTTCATTATCAGACAAACGCACTTCATTTATTAGAAAAGGACTTGTCGCAATTCAGTTTAGCATCTCCATCATGATTATTGGTGGGACAGTAGTCATCTATCAGCAGCTCTCTTTCATTTCTTCGAAAGATCTGGGATTGCAACAGGAAAACATCTTATATCTAGAGCTCGATCAGCAGTCCAGACCTAAGTATAAAGAGATCAGAGACCTTTTGGATCAAAGCACGGCTGTTACTAGTACAAGTGTAGCTAGTCATAATTTCATAGGTCCACTTGGGTATACAGGAGATGTCAACTGGAGGTTAAAAACAGAGGGGTCAGAACATTTCATTGGTATTCAAAATGTAGAGGCTGGTATGCTTGAGTTGTTGGATATAAAGGTGAAGAGTGGGACTTTTTTCTCTACTGAGATACATCCTGATTCTACTCGATTTGTCATCAATGAGGCTGCAGCGGAGCTTTTTGGTTTTAAAAATCCAGTAGGCGAAACCTTATCGTTCTGGGGCAAAAAAGGAAAAATTATCGGTGTGGCCGAGGACTTTCACTTCTCTACGCTTCATGAGCAGATCAATCCATTGGTAATTCGCAATGTCACTGAACCGAATTACATATTTGTGAAAACACAACCGGGAAAGACGAATGAAGTGGTCGATATCATAGACAAAGTACATACGGAGTTTAGCTCACTTCCCGTCAATATGCATTTTCTGGATCGTGAAATAGAAGCGAAATATACCAATGAGCGTACCTTGCAAAAACTTGCTTATACTTTTGCTGCGCTTGCTCTAATCATTTGTGCATTAGGACTGATTGGTTTGGTGTCGTACAGTATTGACAGTAGAATCAAGGAAATAGCTGTTAGAAAGGTTCTTGGAGCCTCCTTGATTAATCTTGGGCAGCTACTATTCAAAGAATACTTGTGGTTGATGCTTGTTGCTGCTGTTATTGGCGTACCAATATTCCTCAAGTGGTCAGGAGACTGGTTAGCAAGCTATCCATACAGAACAGAAGTATCATCTGGCGTGATCTTAATATCAATTCTGAGCTTGTTTGCTTTGGCATTACTAATCATAGGAGCATATATGCGAAAAGTACGTGCTCATAACCCTGCAGACTTGCTCAGAGATGAATAATCCTCCGAAAATAGCACTCAAATTTTTTCGGTGGTTTTGTAGAAAAGATCTTCAAAAATACATCGAAGGAGACCTTTTCGAACTTTTTGAAGAACAGGTCGAGACCAAAGGACTTAATAAAGCTCGACTGCTCTTTACCTGGGAAGTTTTGAAACTTTTCAGACCAGATATTATCAGACTCAATAGATCAATTACTCAAATAAATCAATGGACCATGTTTAAAAACTATCTCAAAGTGGGGATTAGGAATATCCTCAAGTACAAGACTTTCTCATTTATCAATGTATTTGGGTTGGCGGTTGCCATGTCGGTAGCTATGCTGATCATCTTGATGATTGTAGACCAAAAGCAAGCAGACCGATTTCATGAACATACGGAGAGGATGTCTCGTGTGGTAACTCGCTCTGATGATGGACCTAGAAATGCTTCTACACCAATACCATTGGCAGAAGCGCTACAAGAAGAACCATCAGTGGAGCACGTAACTCAGTTAGTCAAGGGAGTAGGTGGAGATTTGGTGTTTCCGGATGGGCAAAGTAGTACCGAAATCCGTGGTTTTTTTGCAGATGACCAGTTCTTCAAAGTCTTTGGATTCGAATTGGTTCAGGGTAATGCTAATAGTGCTTTATCTAACCCTCGAAGTATTGTCATTAGTCAGCGAGTTGCAGAACGACTGTTTGATGGAGATGCAGTGGGTAAGTCTGTAACCTTCACGGATCGTGGACTAGATCCAATTCAGATAGATCTGGGGATGAGCAATGGAAAAGAAGCCAGAGACTGGGGTGGATTTATTATTTCTGGTGTAGTAGATGTGGCTTCAGTTAAATCACATATCCAATTCGATGCGCTCATTTCAGTAGCTAGTATTGAGCCTTTGGTGAAAGCCAATCAACTAGATGAAAACTTACAAAACAATGTGCGTAATTGGGCCCTTCACTCTGGAGCCTATACGTATGTTTTACAGAAAGAATCAACTTCCCAAGCAGAACTAACAGCTTCTCTGCAAAGAATCATGGCTGATAAGAAAGACTTGATTGGAGAAAAGTCTTTTGAAGTGCAATCATTTTCAGAGATCAACCTTGGTGAATTCATGGGAACTCCTATTTCATTGAGGTTGCCAATTGAAGCGTATTATGTGTTAAGTATTCTCGCCCTGGTGATTTTGATATCGGCGATATTGAATTATACCAATCTGTCCATCGCCAGGTCTCTAACACGTACTAAGGAAATAGGGGTTCGTAAAGTGAATGGAGCCACCAAAAATGACATCTTTTCCCAATTTATGGTGGAGTCTGTGTTGATCGCCTTCATTTCATTGTTTGTAGCAAATGGTATGTTGTTAATGTTGAAACCCATGTTTCAGTCGATGTGGGTGATTCAGCAATTACAAATGAATTTGTCGTTGAATTTGACCGTATTCATTGCTTTTGTGGTTTTTACTATGGTTGTAGGAGTATTTGCAGGAATCTATCCCGCAAGTGTTCTTTCACGGTTTGCACCTACCCGAATTTTATCAAAGGCAAATGCCTCAGGGAGTGGTAAACTGAAGACCTTTATTAATGTGACTCAGTTCGTTTTCTCCTTATTCTTCATAGTGACTTCAATCGCCATAGCTAAGCAATTCGAGCATTACTTGAGTTTCGATTATGGTATGAATACTCAGAATATCATCAATCTACCTCTTCAAGGCAACGACTATGAAATAATGATGACAGAACTCAAATCTGTGCCGGGGGTTGAAATGGTTTCTGCATGTCACCTGATACCAGCAATGCCTAATAATTTTGGAACCTACTATTCTCTAGATGGAGACTCAGAAGGAGACTGGCTGCAGGCAGAGTTAATGAGTGTTCATCCAAATACCATGTCTACTCTGGACTTGTCATTGATAGCAGGAAGAAATCTGGATAATAACTCCAGGCAAACGAATCAGCTGGTGATAAATGAGTTTGCTAGTAAGCTAATGGGCTATGAATCACCTCAAGAAGCTCTTAACCAAAGCATATATGTAGGAGGTCATGAAGGACAATGGCAAATTATAGGAGTTGTGGCAGATTTTAAATTCCAGGCTTTAATTAGTGGTGCAGGGGATAAGTCATTATTGATGCGATATGATCCTGATTATTTCAATTATCTGAATGTCAAAATAGCCTCTACGGATAATGAAGATATTCTGGTGGGACTTGAAGAAAAGTGGGCGTCTGTCGATCCTGTGCATCAAATGCAGTATTATTATTTTGATGAATCGCTGGCTAAGTCCAATCAATGGTTAGGGGATGTTGCATCTGTAATTGGTTTCATCGCTGTATTGGCCATTATCATCTCGTGTTTAGGATTACTCGGAATGACCGTCTACAGTACTGAACGCAGAGTAAAAGAAATAGGAATCAGAAAAGTGTTAGGAGCTAGCTCAGGTCAATTGATCTTGATTTTAGGAAGATCATTTTTGATCATGATTGGTGTGGCGATTATCATAGCTGCTCCAATGAGTTTCTTCGTCAATAGACTTTGGATTGATAATATCCCTAACCAGGTAAGTTTTGGATGGGGAACTGTATTGTTGGGCACGGCCATGATGCTCGTGCTTGCCAGCATTACAATACTTTCTCAAGTATTTAAGGTCTCAAGGACAAATCCAGTGGAGTCACTCCAATACGAGTGATCACTCTGGATACCAATTCTTTAATCTCACGTCAATGGAGGCATCACCTTCATTGACGATTTTTTTGAATTGCTCTACATCACTCAATCCTCCCTGACCTCTGTAGTGGTAAGGATAAACAATCGCTGGTTTGAATGCCAGTACACCTCGCGCTGCCTGATCAATATCCATGGTGTAAGGTAAGTTCATGCACACAAAAGCTACATCGATGCCTTCTAATTCACGCATTTCCTCTATGTCTTCTGTATCACCTGATAAGTAAACTTTCTTACCACCCAGGTTAAGGATGTATCCATTACCTCTTCCTTTAGGATGTCTGGAGTCTTCACTTTCCGGAAGGTTATACATAGGTATCGCAGAGATGGAAATATCATTGACTTTTCTCGCTTCCCCATTAGCCAACGTAAATAGGTTCTTTAGATATGCTTCTGGCAGTTGCTCTTTCACAGCTTGCGGAACTACAAACTTTGCATTGGAGGTATTGATAGCCTCCAATGTCTTCATATTTAAGTGATCTCCATGAATATCCGTGATCAGAATCATCGTAGGATCTTTTTGACCGTTGTATTTATCTGCTCCAAATGGATCCACATAAATTACTTCACCATTCCACTCAAGAATTACAGATCCATGTCCAATTGGCTGAATCTTGATGTCGGTATGTTTTGCTGGGATCATGTCTGGATTGATTTGAGCCGAAACAGATAAGACAAAAATTGGCGCTAGGAGGGTGAGTATGGTTTTCATAGTTGTTGATTATATGTAGTGTTAAACTCATTTTATGATTGAAAGTTTGATTACTCAATCAAATCATCCGGATCGACATCAAATGGCCCAACTCCTGGAGGATTGAATAGTCCCCATCTGTCGATCACATAATCCCATTGATCAAAGCTTGCTACCCAATCAATAAAGAGCAACCGAAATTCTTCTATTAGGTCTCTAACTAGTTGATAATAGGAGGTCTCCTTAAATTCGAAAGCTTCTAGTGTGTGGTTGTGGAGCATTAAGTCTTTGGCGGATTTTCGGATAATAGCTGCTGCCTCCATTTTGAGATCGTAGAGTTCGCCAGCTTCCGCCCCAGCAATTTTTGTACTCAGCATTCCAGCATCAGCAAGCATAAATTGTTTGACGCTCATCAAGTGCTCATTATCCTCAGGGATGAGGTCTGCTATTTGATGAACCAGATCATAGATTTCCAGAGCCTTTTGGTAAATCGGTAGCTTTTCGTGCTTTCTAAAATCTTCTTCTTCCATTGTTAATTCAATAAAATGTAAAGGTAAGTGCTGCAAATAAACGCTATCTTCAACTATGATCATCAAGCACCTGGAAGAACGAGTAAAAGCACCCATAGAGGAGGTTGAGTTTTCCCTGATCAGTAACACCCGATTGGTGAAGTTTGGCTGGTTTGGAGTCTACGATAGCGAGCTCAAAACTTTTATTGAACTCTGGATGGGTGAGTACGATGAACAATTGAAAACCTTCAAATTTTTTAGAACAATACGCAACACAGACAAAACCTCTGACTTTTATGTCAAAGGAAAGCTTTTGGGGCATCTAGAGGATACCACAGTGAGATATGGAATAGGGATTTATTATTCTCAACTATTAGGTTTCCTTGGATTGATCGTTTGTTTTTATGCTTTCAATTTTTTGATGGTTACTCACGAGTATATTCAAGCTAGTTGGTATTGGATTCCTTTAGCAGGATTG
>CAXEKM010000245.1:0-7352 GCA_963996645.1 uncultured Marinoscillum sp. | reverse complement strand
AGGCTGAAGATGGTGCTGTAGGATTAAAAGCATCTGAACAGTACAATCCAGATGTCATCGTTAGTGATGTAATGATGCCGAATGTAGATGGATTGGAATTGTGTGCCTCCCTTAAAAACAGTCTGAGCACAAGTCATATTCCTATCATTTTATTAACTGCCAAAAGCGCTATTGAAAATCAAATTGAAGGTTTACAGATTGGTGCTGATGACTATCTGGCAAAGCCTTTCAATTTTGATTTATTGGAAGCAAGAGTTGCAAACCTGATAGATTCCAGAAAAAAGCTAAGAGAGAAATTTGCTGGAGAATATCCTATCCAACCAACAGAAGTGACTACCAATCCCAAGGATCAGAAGTTTATAGAACGAGCATTGGAGATAGTCACTGAAAACATGGCTGACTCTGGTTTCGGTGTTAAAGAGTTTGTGGAAATGATGGGAATCAGCCGAAGCTTGCTTCATAAAAAACTGACTGGGCTTACAGAGCTGTCGGCAGCAGAATTCATTAACAATCAACGCATGAATAAAGCTCGGGTTTTGCTAGCACAGAATGAATTGAATGTTTCGGAAGTGGCCTATTCAGTAGGATATAACGATCCTAAGTATTTTTCCCGCTTATTTAGCAAGACTTTTGGTCAGGCACCGAAAGAATATGCTAATAATCATATCATCGAAGGTTAATAATTTCATATCATTTACTTCATTTTAGTGCGACCATGGCAAACGTTTGCATGAAATATTGCGAAAGCCTTACCAAAACTCATGTGTACACGTTTGTCCACCTTTTAAAGACATAAATCCACCCTTAAGATTAGCCTTCATTTCATATTTGAGTATGGATATGGCAAAAACTGCTATCCAAAATCATCAATTTGCTAACCCTGAATGATTTTATATGAGGAAAATTACAAATATTAAAAAGAAGAGCTTGAAGCCGAATCTTGTTTCAGTTCCGCTGGAATAGACATTACTAAAATTCCCGGATCATGCGATAAAACTCGTTTGATATTCGGATCGAGATTCATAAGAATCTAAATACTTACCCCAATTTAAAAATGAACTCAATCAAATTTAATTACATGAAAACAACTAAACTGATATGGTACGCTTTGTACGCGACAGTTTTGATCGCATTTAGCTTAGTTGGGTGCGAAGAAGTTGATATATATAAGATAGATGCTCCTTCGGATCTACAAGCAAAGATTGACTCGATCGCTGCTGCCAAAGCAAGTGTTAATACTGGTGATACTACATTTCTGAATATTGGGACAGCCATTGTTGGTGCAGAAGATAATAGCTCTGCCTGGTGGACTGCCTTTTCAGATTATTTTGCTGTTCCTACTAACCAACTTTTACACCTGGAATTTATCAACAATGGTACAGGTGTAAACAATTGGAATAACTGGAATTTGGCAGTTATTAATGAATCTGGTGATCGAGATGCAGCTGATTATGCGGAATATTTTATTCTTCGCGCTGATGCTTATGGCTGGGGCAATGAAGATTTCGATTTGGGCTTACTTAGTAACAACTATCCAGATCTTGATGGAGATGGCGATATATGGAATGATTTCCGCACCATCATGCAAGGTGCTCATGTCACTTTAGAAGTTGATCATTCAGCTACTGGTTTTGTATTCGTTACTGCCACAGCTGTGGGTACTAATGGGACTGAGTTAGTCATGACATATAATCACCCTGTTTCTGCAACAGAAGACATCCACGCCTTCTTAATATGTGATGGAAGTTATTTCGAGATGAAAGAGGCTTATTTACTTCCATCGCAGGTAACAGCAATTGAGGATTATGATCCAGTGACTTTGACAGTAACAGGTGCTCCTGAATCTGTTGAGATTGGGAATGAAAACTTCTGGGGAAGTGCCGTAGCATCGGTGACATTTGCTGATGGGGCAACTGTAGAAGTTGATTCAGCGGATTTATCATTCACAGTAGTGCCTGATATGACGACTGTCGGTGAGAAAACAGTATTGGTTGCATATAGCAAGACCAAATTAGGAGCATATACTCAAGCAGTTTCCGCTTACTATACTTTGGATGTTAACAACGTTGCATCTATCCTTGAAATTACTTCTATGCCTGATATCACAGAGTATTTCTTCTTCACTAGCGATCCTATTGTATTCAATACAAAAGGTATGGAAGTAACAGCAACCTATGTGGACGGTTCTACTGGTGTTCTTGCAATTAGTAATTTGGAAATTGGTACAATTAGCGCAACAGAAGGTACTCAAAATGTGGAGGTTTCTTATGTAGGTGCAACTGGTACAGTTAGTACTACAGTTCCTATTACATTGACTAAAGGTACGGCTCAGGTTGGAGCAACGGACTTCTCTACGGCTTGGTGGACAGCATTTTCTGATGACTTCAATGTGGCGTCAGGTGCAACTAAAACACTCACCATGTACACCTATTCCAATGGAGTCAATAACTGGAATAGCCCTAGTATGATTCTTCGCAAAGCTGACCTAACCGAATATGCGGTAGTGAGAATGGACAATTTCGGTTGGGGTGATGGATATGGTACTGCCACTCTTTCTAATGACTGGAACTTTGACATCTTCGGAGCAAACATCAGTGGATCTAAAGTGGTGATAACTGTGACGAATCATGGTGACAACACTGCCGATATCCGATATGACGTGACTTATGCTACTGGAGAGACTCACTTCCAGGAATATGCAGGCATAACAGTGGATAGTTCTGATGTGAACTGTACGCTTGTGATCGAAGGGGCTTACCTCGTACTTGTTGATTAATCACTCAGCTAAAAACATTAAAAAATGAAATATTCATATATCATACTGTTGGGATTGTTGGCGATAGCGCCGGCATCATTTGCCGAAAGCATGGGTGTTGAAAGCCTGATGACTTTTGAGCAACAACAAGAAATTACAGTAAAAGGTCAAATTGTTGACGATGCAGGTGAGCCTCTTCCCGGTGCCACTGTTCAGCAAAAAGATTCGAATAATGGTACCATTACGGATATAGACGGGAACTTCACCATGTCTGTTCCAGAAGATGCTACATTAGTTGTTTCCTTCATTGGGTTTCAAAGTACTGAGATTGCCGTTGGAGGGAGAACTAACCTGGGAAGCGTAACCATGCTGCTCGATATTTCTGAGCTTGGAGAGGTGGTAGTAATCGGATATGGAGCTCAGCGCAAAGTTGACCTTACAGGATCTGTTGCTATTGTCGATACGGATGAAATGAAAAAAGTATCAAACTCCAACATTTCATCAATGCTTCAAGGTAGGGTAGCAGGTGTGTCGATTACATCTGATGGACAGCCGGGAGCTGATCCTGTAGTTCGTGTACGAGGTATCGGTTCATTTGGTAGTACCAATCCTCTTTACATTGTAGATGGAGTGATCATGGGTACTACTATTCGTGATTTCTCACCTAATGACATAGCTTCTTTACAAGTATTAAAAGATGCTTCCGCTGCTGCGATTTATGGTTCTCGTGCAGCGAATGGTGTGGTAATTATTACCACTAAGTCAGGTAGAAAAAACCAGCCAATGAAAATCGATTACAGTGGTTATGTTGGTTTTGACAGAGTGCAGGATGGTATCTATGAAGTAATGGATGCTTCTCAATACGGTGAGTATTTAACAATGGCTTACAACAATAGTGGAATTGACGTTCCATCTGGTTATGATCCATCTAGTCCAAACTACTTATACAATGCAGATGGATCTGCTAAAGTGGATACTGATTGGCAAGACGAGGTTTTCAAAACGGGTGTTCGTCAAAATCATAACATCAACTTGTCAGGTGGTGGAGAGAATAATACCTACAATGTAGCACTTGATTATTTCACTCAGCAAGGTACTATGGAAGGTGCTGGTCCAAATTTTGACCGTTACACTGCTCGTTTCAAAAACACCATGGATGTTAAATTCATTAAGGTAAATACGAACATTGTTTATAGCCATAGCGATCAGGATAATATGGCCTTGAGTAATGCCAACGAATTCGTACAAGGATTGTATGGTGCTCAATATCCAGTAATGGCTTCAGCACTAATTACACCTCCAACTATCAAAGCATATGACGAATCAACCTGGGTGTTGGATGGTTTACTTTCTCCTGCTTCTGAGTACTCTTATGACTCTTATGGCTATGGTACTTACTATGATGATATTCATGGTGACTTACGTGTAACTAACGTATTGTTAACCAATAACTTACTAGAGAGAAATTCTAAGGTTAATCGTTTGGTCGCTTCAGGTGGTGTAGACCTTGATTTCATGGATATGTTAGGTCTGGATAACAGCAACAACAAGTTAAATTATAAATTAAACTTGTCGTACAACACAACAAGTGTTAACAACTATACATTCGTACCTTCTTTTATTCAGAGTACTACCAATTACTTAACTAAGAGCAACGAAGTGTTGACAAAACAAAATCGGCAGTATACCAATTCATTGGTTGAAAACACTTTGACTTACGATACCAGACTTGGTAAAAGTCACTTGAATGTACTTGTTGGTCAAACTTTCCAACATGATACGTATCAAAACCTAAGAGGAACAGGAAATACCTTATCTGAACCTTATTATTTGCACTTAAACACTGCTGATGAGACAGCTTCTTTCAGTGACGAAAATGAGAGTTATATCCTTTCATACTTAGGTCGCGTTCTTTATGACTTTGATGAAAAATACTTGTTCACTGCGACAGTAAGACGTGATGCTTCAAGTAGACTTTCTCCAGATGATAACGTTGGGATTTACCCTTCAGCATCAGTTGGATGGAGATTGGATCAAGAAGACTTCTTCCCAGTTTCAGATGCAACCATCAACCTTTTGAAACTTCGTGGTAGCTACGGTGAGTTAGGTAATACGTCTAACTTAGGTCCATATGATTATATGGCAACGATGCAGCGTAATGATTACTCATACAGTTTTGATAATGAGAAAGTTACTGGTTCTTCGATATCAAACTTTGTAAACGAAAGCATTGGATGGGAAAGAAAGAAAACCATTGATGTTGGATTGGACTTAGGATTGTTCTCTAACATGATTGAGGTGACTGTTGATTGGTATCAATCTACTACAGAAGGACTTCACTATGGTGTACAAGTGCCTTCTCAAGCAGGTTTTACCAACGATGTGGTGAACATGAATGCAGCTACTATGGTCAATTCAGGACTTGAGTTTTTAGTAACCTATCATTATGAGCAAAGTGATTTCAGATTTGACGTGACAGCTAATGCTTCTACGTTGAATAATGAAGTTAAAAAGTTGGGTGTGTTGAATGCTCAGCAAGTAAATGGTAATTCAGCTTCTGAAGTAGGACGTGAAATCGGATCATTCTATGGATATGTTTATGAAGGAATATTCCAGTCTCAAGATCAGATTGACAATCGTGTAAACTCTGAAGGTGAGCTAGTAGATCAGCCTGGTGCTCAACCTGGAGATGTAGCTTATGCAGATATCAATAATGATGGTACTATCAACAACCTTGATCAAACTTATTTAGGAAGTGGATTGCCTGATGTAAGCTTCGGATTGAATTTCCGTGGTGAATACAAAGGTTTTGACTTGAGTATCATGACAGCAGGAGCCGCTGGTTTCAAAGCAGTTGATTTTGTGGACGTGACATTGAGAAGTTCTTATGGAGCATTGAACAAGAGTGTGGAATTGCTAGACGCATGGACTCCTGAAAATATGGACACAGATGTTCCTAGAGTAGCTTACAAGACTTCAGGTTCTATCACGAACGACATGTTTAGTAGTCGATTCATTCAAAATGCTAACTATCTGAAGATTGCAAGTGTGCAATTAGGTTATAATCTGCCAGATAAGTGGTTTGGAGGAATCGTGACGAATGCTCGTGTATATGCTACGGCTCAAAATTTGGCCGTGTTCTCAAAATACAGAGGTTACAACGTAGACTTTGCTGGTGGTACATTCACTCCAGGGTACAACTACGCTTCATACCCAACACCAAGAACCTTGATGCTTGGCGCACAATTCTCATTCTAAATAGGATACAGACATGAAAAAATTAAATATAATTCTAACAATGTTAGCGCTTATCACTGGTTTTACAGCTTGTGATGACGTGCTGGAAGTTCAGAATCCCAATAGTCAAACAACTTTTGATTTTGGAGATACAGAAGCAGAATTACAAGAAGCTGTGATCGCTTGTTACAACCGAGTTCGTTTGGAAGGAACCTTCGCTCGTGTTGGTTACACCTTGGATGCTGTACGTGGTGATGAGGTATGGAATTCATCACAACAGTGGTACTTAGAATATGACAACCTTAACTCTCCAGGAACAATTGGTATCGGAGATGAGTGGCCGTGGAGGGACAATTACCACGTGGTTAATCGTACCAATTTTGTACTGTCAAAAGTAGACGAAATAGACTTGTCTGAAGAAGCTTACAATGAGATTAGTGGTCAGGCATTGTTCCTTAGATCATTGGCTTACTATCATCTGGCTACTTACTACCAAACAGTGCCTTTGATTACAGATTATGACTCTTATTCTGATATCAATTCATTATATGCTGCCAATAATACGCAGGATGAAGTGTTTGATCAGATTGAAGCTGACTTTAGAACAGCAATGGAAATCTTACCATCTCGTGATAAAGGCGGTGAATGGGCTGGTGGACGCGCTACAAGTGGTGCAGCTGCTGGTTACCTGGCAAGAGTGTTGATGTTCCGTCAAAAATATGACGAAGCTTACACAGTACTGAAAGATATCATTGCAGGTGAGTACGGTCACTACGAGTTGATGGCTGATTACGGCGATAACTTTAGAGAATCTACTGAAAACAATGCTGAGAGCCTTTTTGAAGTACAATTCATGGATTTCGGAACAGGTGGAACTGATGAAGAGTGGACTCCGGTAAACATCAGTAGAGATGCCACACAAGGACATGCAGTAGAAAGTAATTTCGCTTCTCAGGAACTGGGAAGTTGGGGTGACTTGGCAGGTTCTCCATGGTTATACAACTTGTTCAAAGCAGAGAATTCTACTGATGGTCGTTTAGATCCTAGATTGTACTGGACCTTAGTGACTTATGAAGACGAATACAACAACTATACCGATATTCCAACTGCGGCATACCCTAATGGAGATCCACGTAGCAACATGGTGTATCAGGCGGAAATCACTCAAACTCCATTGTCAAACAATGCTCAAGGTGGTATTTCAATTGCAAAATTCACGAATGCTAGAAACAATATCTATGCATCGATCACGAATGGATTGCAGTGTGGTGTAAACCTGAGATTGATGAGGTATAGCGATGTACTATTGCGTGCTGCTGAATGCGAAAATGAAATCAACGGACCAACTCAAGTAGCTATT
>CAXEKM010000244.1:0-3441 GCA_963996645.1 uncultured Marinoscillum sp. | reverse complement strand
TTGCCATATGAAATTAATGGTGATGAGATTCGAATGGAATTGGATAAAATCCTTCCGGATAATCCGAACCAGCCATATGACATTAAGGATGTGATCAATGGAATTGTTGATAAAGGATCATTTTTTGAAGTTCATGAAAACTATGCGGACAACATTGTTGTTGGGTTCAGTAGAATTGCCGGCCGACCTGTTGGGGTGGTAGCCAATCAGCCAATGAGTCTTGCTGGTTGTTTGGATAATGAAAGCAGTAAGAAAGGAGCACGGTTTGTTCGGTTCTGTGATGCTTATAATATTCCGCTTTTAGTACTTGTGGATGTGCCAGGGTTCTTGCCAGGTACTGACCAGGAGTGGCATGGAATCATTTCCAACGGAGCTAAGCTTCTGTACGCATTTAGTGAGGCGACTGTTCCTAGAATTTCTGTCATTACCAGAAAGGCATACGGAGGAGCATATGATGTGATGAACTCCAAGCATATTGGTTCGGATATGAACTTTGCCTGGCCAACTGCAGAGATTGCGGTGATGGGAGCTCAAGGTGCCTCTGAGATTATCTTTAAGAAAGAAATCTCGAAAGCAGAGGATCCAAATCAGAAGCTTCAAGAGAAAATTGATGAATACACTGTTAAGTTTGCAAATCCTTACAAAGCAGCAGAAAGAGGATTTATTGATGAAGTAATGCTGCCTCATAATACGAGAGCAAAACTGATTAGAGCATTTAAAATGCTGGAGAATAAAGTGGATAAAATGCCGAGACGCAAGCATGGCAATATTCCATTGTAACAAAAAGAATTGAGATAGATATATGGATACGAAGAGTAGAGATTTTCTTTTTAAATATTTAAATAATGCTTCTCCAACTGGATTTGAATCTAGTGGTCAGCAGATATGGCTTGATTACATAAAGCCTTATACGGATACCTATTTTACGGACACCTATGGTTCTGCAGTAGCGGTAATTAACCCTGAAGCAAAATACAAGGTAGTGATCGAGGCACATGCTGATGAAATCAGCTGGTTTGTAAACTATGTTTCAGAACAGGGTTATATCTATGTAATCAGAAATGGAGGGTCAGACCATCAAATTGCACCATCGAAGCGTGTGAACATTCACACTAAAAAAGGTGTGGTGAAAGGTATATTCGGGTGGCCAGCTATTCATGTCCGTGACAAGAGCAAGGAAGAAACTCCAACCTTGAAAAACATCTTTATTGATGTGGGAGCAAGCTCAAGACAGGAAGTGGAAGAGATGGGAATCCATGTTGGAACCGTAATTACTTTTGATGATGAGTTGATGGAGCTAAATGAGAAATATCTTGTTGGTAGAGCTCTTGATAACAGAATCGGGGGATTCATGATAGCTGAAGTAGCAAGAAGAATCAAAGAAAATAACATCAAGTTGCCATTTGGACTTTATGTAGTGAATGCTGTTCAAGAGGAAATCGGTTTGAGAGGAGCAGAAATGATCGCTCATAGAATTAAACCGGATTTAGCAATCATAACGGATGTAACTCATGATACTAACTCACCTATGTATGACAAAATCACCAGTGGTGATATCAGCTTGGGTGATGGTCCTGCAGTTTGCTACGGCCCAGCAGTTCAAAACAATGTATTAGAAATGATTTTAGGTGTTGCTGAAGCTAAAGGAATTCCATTCCAAAGACGTGCGGCATCCAGATCTACAGGGACCGATACTGATGCTTTTGCTTACAGTAACGAAGGCGTAGCATCTGCATTGATTTCTATTCCATTAAAATACATGCATACCACCGTAGAGATGTGTGCAAAAGATGACCTGGAGAAGACCATACAGTTGATTTATGAGACTGTTGTTCAAGTTCAAGACGGTCAGGATTTCAGATACATTAAATGAAAAAATTTATAGATCAGATGGGCAGGAAGGTTGAAATAGACTTTCCTGTCGATCGGGTTATTTCATTAGTCCCCTCCATTACCGAGTTTCTTATTGATTTAGGAGTAAATGTTGTTGGAAGAACCAAGTTTTGTGTTCATCCTAAAGAACATGTAGGTAGAGCTGCAGTGATAGGTGGAACGAAAAGTTTTCGTTTTGAGGATATCGAAGCTCTTAAGCCTGATCTCATTATTGGAAACAAAGAAGAAAACTACGAAGAAGGTATTCTTCAGCTCGAAAAAGACTATCCTGTTTGGATGTCGGATATCAACAGTCTGGCCGATGCTGAGCGCATGATGAAAATGCTTGGACACTTATTTGGTGAGCCACATAGATCCGAACACTTTATTACCAGGCTAAGAATGAGATTGCATGGATTGAAAAATGCCTATGAAGGCAGAGCGATCTATCTTATTTGGAAAAACCCATGGATGGCTGCAGGAACTAATACCTATATCCATGATTTTATGACACATCTTGGGTACAAGAATGTCATTCTGGACGAGCGCTATCCAACGCTGGCTACTCCTAAGAAATTGCAGATTTTGAACCCTCAGCACGTGCTGCTTAGTTCTGAGCCCTTTCCATTTAAGAAAGAGCATGTAGAAGAACTGCAGCAACTTTTGCCGAACGCTACTATTAGGCTTGTAGATGGTGGGATCTACAGCTGGTATGGTACTCGCTTGTTAAACTGTGATTTACAGATTGGCTATAATTTCTAAGTGCTCTCCACTTGCCAAAAATGCCGCAACTACTGCTGCTACTGCTGTTAAAGTTAGGGCTGTTATCAGACGTAAAGTTCTCTTGCTCATATAGTTGGTGGTAATTGTTTTGAGTAAAGATATATAAACTGAGAAATTAGGCCTTCAAATCTCGGCGAGTGAGTATAAATTGGATGCCAATGAGGTATATTCCTAGCCAAGCGGTACTGATAATCAATGAACTAACAGGAATATTATCCTCTATTTCTCTGAAAATGTACTTAGGAAACGGAACTGGAATCAGGTCATTCAAAGCATGGATAGGCAGGAAAGGCACGATGTGTGGCCAGATTCCCTCTTTCATGAATGGAGCCTCTGTCATGATTAAACCTGCAATTGGTTCAAACATCAATGTATACAGCGTCAATGCAATGATGACAAAACCGGCTTTTTTAATAATGAGGGAAAGTAGCATTGCTAATGTGCAGAATACCACTATATCATACCAATAAGCAAATACGAATTCCAATTCATTAAAAATGAAGGAAGCTCCCCAGACATGAGAATAAAGCGCACCATTAATTAATCCTGACAGGAATAAGAAAAAGGTACTTACCAGAGCTAAACTACCTATCAATAGTAGCTTCCCGAGGATATATTCTCGCTTACTGATTCCATCGATGATATTTTGACGGAGTGTATTGAATGTCTGATCATTGGTGATTGATATGATCACAATGAATGCTAATAGGACCTTTAAAAAGGTGGCTAGATAAGTAATATTTTGCCAGATATCTGGAAAGTCGTAGATCGGTAAGATGGTTGGAT
>CAXEKM010000243.1:0-9981 GCA_963996645.1 uncultured Marinoscillum sp. | reverse complement strand
TGTTTTGGAGGAGGGTAGGGATTTTCTGCCACGGTATATCACCCTTGAGATAGAAGGCGACAACCACTTCACCATTCTGGTCGAAGTAACCAACATATTGCTGGGTTTTGCCTTCTTTGCCTAGAATGCTCATATTCATGGAGCCTCCGAAGATGGTAGCGTATTCATCAAATCCCTCAGCTAGATAGCTATCGGTGAGTAAACGATAGGATTTATCTGCTCTGGATGCACTGTCTAATGTGTAGATCAAGAGTTTGTCAACACCATTTACCAGTGTATTGTAATCCGGGTTTTGCTTCAGGTTGACCATGCGTAGTGTAGAAGGATAAAAACAGTACTTTTTATCTCTTTTATGTTCTAAATGTTCTTTTAAGATTGATTCCTGCGCAAAAAGGGGCTGATAGCTCAGCCCCATGAAAAGGATTAGTATGGTTAGATACTTAGTTGCCTGCATCGATCTTACTTAAGTTTTCTAATCCACCAACGTTCATTCCTTTGGCGATTTTAGAAATATTTTTCAGATCAATTTCTCCGTAAAGACTTAGCAGCACAAATCTTTTCTTACCACCTACTACCATAAGCAGTTCTTCAATTTTGCCTCCCGATTCCTTGATAGAGAACTTCATGTTTTCTTCAGCATCTTGAACGGACATTAGCTCGTCATATCCAGCAGCGTCTACATCTTTTAATGCTTGTGCATACATCTTAGCAGCATTGCCAATTGAATCAGAAGCAATGATTTTCAAACCTTTGAGTTTACTGACTGCTTTTAGGAATTCTTCTTCTGCTTCACTTCCGGCTTCTAGCTCGGTGAATAGGGAGAACATCTTGCTGCTGATGGAAACTTTGGTGAACTTATCATCTCCAGCCAGTTGGTTGAAGTATTTGTTAACAACAGTTCCTTGTGCATATGTGGCTACTGAAGCCATCAATATGGTGATTGTAACTAATAACTTTTTCATGATCTTTAAATCTTAACGCTTTACTTTTCTTCTGAAATAATCTCTTTTGCTTTGTTGATATTACCTATCTCTTTAGAGTAGGTTTTACCTTCGTTTAAGCCAGAAGAAACCATTAAAAGTGCTTTGCGGGTGATTTCGTATGCTTCCTTAGGATCTTCTACTACAAACTCTCTCTGGGATCTGGCATCCTGAATGACTAACACCGCTGCTATTAGTCCTACGGTGATAGCTGCCGCTACAGACCACCTGGATCTCCAGTTGGCGGACGGATGTTTAAAGGACTTTGGAGGTGTTTGGGATTGCTTTGCTTTCAGCGCATTCCAATAGCGCCCTTCCATGGTTAGGGATGGGTTCTTTTTGAAATAAGCCTTGAGCTCTGCTTCCTCTGCCAGAGATGTTTCTCCAGCCCAATATTTCTCCTGTAGCTCTTTAATTCGCGATTCCATAAGCTTCAATTTGCTCTATAGAGGATCTAATTTTTGTTCTTGCTCGATGAAGGTAAACCTTCACTTCACTCAAGCTCAACGATAGTACGTCTGCAATATCCTGGTAGGGTAGTTCTTCCACTTCCCGAAGGTGATAAACCTCTCTTTGCTTCTCGGGAAGTGTTTTCAAAACTTTTTCCAGCCACCTGGTATGATCTGATAAGATTAGTTCGTAATCTGTTTGATCATTATTAGGAGTATCGCTTTCGTACTCTGATAAAACCGTAAATCGGTTCGTTTTCACCCAGTCATAACACTGGTTTCGGGTTATGCGCATAGCCCATGCTTCTGGACTCTGGATTTCAGAGAGTTTACTTCTGTTTTTCCAGATTTTCACCAAACACTCTTGTACTACATCATGCGCACTTTCTGTCTCTTTCAAGATGGAGAGCGCAAACCGGTACATTTTATCTGACACCGGTATGATGTGCGATTCAAATAGGTTGTTTGATGACATTTCAACAGGGAGACGACCGGGTTATTCAAAAGTTACAACCAGTATTAAAAATAATTGAAAAAAAATCTCTTATGGCCTGTGATCATAAAAAAAGCCACTTCCCTGATGGAAGCAGCTTGCTGATTGGGGTTACTGATGTTTTTCCCGCTTATCTTAATATAAGGGAACTAGCTGCTCCAGTTTTGTTTCTTTGTTTTGCTCAATGTGAACTCGGACTTCATACCCATCAAATTGAGATAGATCAACTTCACGACTCATCATGGATTCACTAGGTTCCCAATAGAAAATCTTCATAAGATCGTCTTTCATATTGAACACCATAATGTTAGTAGGAACCATATTGTATTTGGTAACATTTACCTTCAGAGTAGGATAATCTGCCACGATGGTTACGTTTCCAGCTAAAATCTCTTTTTCTGATTTAAGAGTTATTGGGAATTCATATTCTTCTCCATCAAATTTGACAGTGAACATATAGTCTCCTAGAGCCAAGCTTGATAAGCCGTATGGTTTGGAAAATCCTTTACCTGAAATAGTCTCTGTAATTAGTTTACTTCCTCTTTTGTCTTCAAGAGTAACCGTGACTTCTCTATCGATCACATCACCGAAAAAAACGGTGTATATTTTTTCGAGATCGTTACTATATACACGTAATACTGGACTATTATCCTCTTGGGCACTAACTGACAATCCCGCTACAAACACGATTAATGTTGCAACTATTATTTTTTTCATGATGTCTTAGGCTGATGGATCTGCAAAAGAAATAAATACAATGTTTTTAATAAAACATTGTAGCCTTAATATTCAAATAACTCCATGAACGGGAATATTTGGTAATGATCTGGAATACAGAGAGTTTGATGAGCGGGTTTTAAATTCTGCATTCATGTAGTACCTTTGTGTCACATCAACACAGGCACTTCCACCGAATTTATGTGCCAAAACTGAGAAAATGACGCCACCAGAATTGAAGATTTTAGTTGCTGAAGACAATTTGGTGAACCAAATGGTCATGGGCAAAATATTTAAAAAACTAGGGTTCGAGATTGTCCTCGCCAAGGATGGAGCTGAAGCTTCTGAAAAAGGCCAGGAAACTTCTTTTGATCTGGTGTTGATGGATGTAAATATGCCCGGTAAGGATGGTTTGGAGGTTACTAAAGACATCCGCGCTGCTCATGGTGATAAACCAGTAATCATCGCACTTACTGCTAGTGTTATGCAGCAAGATCAAGACGAATGTATTCAGGCGGGCATGAATGACTTTATGTCAAAACCTATCTCCAAAGAACAACTAGCAGAGCTTCTAAATAAATGGTGGGAAGGTATAGTGCCTCCGGGAGCGGCACTATAACTGGAAATTTAAAATTGTATTCTATACATCACATCAGGGAAGAAGCCGATTTGTTTCACTGAATTGATTTCATCGGTTACTTCATTGTATCTTCTTACAAACTCATTTTTACGATTGGTTACATTCTGTAGGTCGACAAAGAACTGATGGGAGATGTTCTTTTTTGAGCTGTTTAAACGAATACCAAATTTGAGATCCCATCTAATATAATCTTCATAGTTTTCACTGAAGGCAATTTCTTCAAATCGTATTTCTCGACCTCCATTAGCCCTGGTCGCTGCTAAATTTACTGGTGTGTATGGTTTACCTCCACTTGTCGTGAATTTGGTGTCGAAGGTCCAGGCATGCTGAGAATCTTTGCCAAATTTCCATTCTTTTCCAGCCAATACATTGAGCACATAATTGTTGTCAAAAGCAGTACTTCTGGTAACTCCATCACTTCCTTCATAATTAGACTCATATACAGAGGAGGTAAATAATAGGTAGTAGTCATTGCTAAAGAATTTTTCCAGTGTTAGTTCGAGGCCATAATTGGTGCCTGTGCCTTCGTTCACAAGGTTGGAACGTTCGTTATAAACAAAGTCAGCACCCTCATTGATAATGGAATAGGAACTTGAAGTGTTGTCCACTGGTAAATTGAACAGGCTCTGATAATAGACTTCTGCTTTTATTCGCCAGTCTGTTCCGATACTTCTGTCATACCCTGCTATGAAATGGTGACTTTTCATGAAATCTAGGTTTCGATTAGTTCGTTCATAGCTACCATCTTCCACTTGAGTTTCGAGAAACAAAATAGGGGCGGGAATCATTTGGGAATGAAGTCCATAAGCAAAGCTTATTCTTTGATTAGAGGTGATTTGATAAGTGAAAGCTGCTCTAGGTTCGATGCTAGTATGATCATTGAGGTCAAAGTATTGACCATGTAACCCAGCAGTTACACTCAATTTATCAGTGATGTTATTTTCTACCTGGCCATATAGCTGGTGTAACATATATGTGTTGTTGACATCTGTCACTGTAAGAAAATAATCTGGTATGCTATCTTGATTGGTATCTGGAATGCTCGTTCTGTTGTCACGATCCTCAGTGTTGAATTTGGCACTGTACAGTTCTCCCAAATATCCAGCTTTCATATTCCATTTAGCATTGAATTTTTTAGTAAGAGCAGAGTTGAAAGTGTATCTGTATTCCTTATTATCCACACTTGTTGCGAGGTATTTATTGGTGATTGCCTCGTTTTCATCTCGTAATAAATTGTCCTGTTGATAATCGTTTTGGGTGGTTGACCATCCTATGGAAGATTTAATGAAAGTTGATTTATTGATTCGGACAAGGTGTGTTAGTCCTAAAACCCCTAGCCTATTATCTATATAAGCATCTGTTGCAGGATTTGCGAATAAGTCACCTTCTTCTACGTCTTCACCTTTGAAGTCAATACTACTAAGACCTGCTAAGCCAAATAATTCGAATTTCCCGATTTTGGATTCACCCAGATTGGCCTTGAATGAAAAGTCTTGATAGTAAGGAATAGCACTTGTACCTGTGGCAGCAAGGCTGGCAATGCCATATCTGTAGGAAGCTACAAAGGAAGAGTTGTTCTTTCTACTAATTGGCCCTTCTGCCAAAAATTCTACCCCGGAGTAGGCGCTCATTTGTCCTGTGAACTCATATTTATCAGTGTTGCCATTTCTGAAATTGATGTCGAAAACCGCTGCGTTGGCATTGCCATATTCAGCAGGAAAAGCACCTGTAAGAAAGTCAGAAGTACGGAGCAGGTTGGTGTTTAGAGCATTTACAGGTCCTCCTGTTACACCAAGAGTTGCGAAATGATTGGTGGTTGCTACGGGTATTCCCTCGATCCTCCATAAAAGCCCTGTAGGACTGTTGCTTCGAACAACGATATCGTTTCTGCTATCATTTGGTGCACTCACACCAGCGAAGGAAGTTGCGAGTCTAGCTACATCATTTCTTCCTCCTGAGAATCGAGTTGTTTCTTCCAAACTGAAAGTTCGAGCACTCACTTTTGCCATTTCGTTGATTGGCATATCTTTATTGGCGTCAGCAGTGACAACAACAGCTTCTAGATTCTCCACCGATTCTTCTAGTTTTACTTCGATGACTACTTCTTTTCCAGAAGTGACTAGAATGTTGGGTAGGGAGATGTTTTTATAGCCAATGTATTGTGCTCCGAAGTTTTGTCTCCCAACGGGAACATTTTCTATTCGGAATTTTCCGTCAACATCTGTTACGGCTCCGATAACCGGGTCACTGTCGATAATTAATATAGTGGCTCCAATAAGTGGGTATTCTGATTGAGCATCTATTATCCTGCCTTTTACCACTTGAGTTTGAGCTGTGCCGAACAGGGAAATCAGAGCTAAGGCTATTCCTAGTAATATTTTTAATGTTTGGTTTGTAGAATGATTAGTCATGGTCGTTGAGATTGATTACCAGAATGAAAGTACGCTGATCATGGACTAGTAGAAATGCATTCCATATCGAGGCATGGAAATATGGTGTTCAATTCAGAATTCTTATATCTGAAACCCGTGGTATTGGTAAATCAATGTTGAGCTGGTTTCAGATTTGGAAATTCCTGCTTCATGGATTGATTTACTGGTTTGACAGTACTTTCATTATTCAGGATGAAAAATTGAATTAGTTTTAACTCAATGAGATTTCTTAAGGAGCGATATGTACGTTGGGTAGGTATCTTCATTGTTGCGCTTATCGTTACATTTTTTGAAGAAGGCCATAAAGGAGATGTACCATATTGGTATAGTTATGGGGTTGCCTGGATGTTTACAGCCCTGTATTGGAATGGAGCCTACATGATTTTTATGATGTTCAGGAAGGTTTATCCTGAGATCTCGCAAACGTTCATTCGACTGCTGTGGACTTATATCGTTTTGTTTGTATGGATGACGGTTGGAGGAGTTCCTATAAAGCTTTTATTAGGCATTATTGATCTGCATGAAGTTTGTACCTGGGGCATTTATACTGAGTATTTAGTGATGAATTTGATCATTGCGATCATTGTTGGGACTCTGTATGAAACCGTATTTTTCTTTGAAAAGTGGAAAGATGCTATTAAGCAAAATGAAGAGTTGAAGAACCAGCAGATTCGGACACAGTTTGAAGTTTTGCAAAATCAAATGAGTCCCCATTTCTTATTTAATAGTTTGAATACGTTGACCACCTTGATTTCTGAAAATCAGGATTTGGCTCTTGCTTTTACTGAAAAGCTATCTGATGTCTACCGATATATTTTGCAGAATAAGCAACGTGAGTTGGTGACACTTTCTGAAGAGCTTCAATTCGTCAAGGACTTTATCTATTTGCTCAAAATCCGTTTTCCAGAAAACTTGAATGTAGATTTCAGTATTCCTGAAAAATGTTTGAAAATGCATATTGCTCCGCTGACTTTACAAATGCTAATCGAGAACAGCATCAAACATAATGTCATATCAAAGGCTCATCCCTTGAGTGTGGACATTTATATTACTGAAGGTCGTATAGTTGTTAGAAATAATCTCAAGCTTAAACAGGTACTTGATAAGTCAACTAAAACCGGCTTGGAAAATATTCGAAAACGGTATGAATACCTTAGTGAGTCTACGATTGAGGTAACGGAGACTACTAATAGCTTTATAGTTTCGGTACCTTTAATAGATGTGAAAAATGAGGAAAACTAATTGAGATGCATCTAAAAGTAGTCATTATAGAGGATGAAGCTCCAGCTTTCAGAAGACTCCAGAAAATATTGGAGGAAGCAGAACCTGAAGTGGAAATTGCGGAGGTTCTAGATAGTGTGGAGGAGGCTGTAAGTTGGATTAGTAAAAACGAGGCTCCAGATTTATTTTTCATGGATATCCAGTTGAGTGACGGAATCAGTTTTGAAATATTTGATCAAGTACGAATAACAAGTCCTGTGATATTCACCACTGCTTTTGATGAGTATATGTTAAAGGCGTTTAGGGTGAATTCGGTTGATTATCTATTGAAACCGATCAAGCTGGAAGACTTGAAGAATAGCCTTGAAAAGCTCAATAACCTTAAGAATCATTTTTCAGCTTCTTCGACTGATTTGCATGAGGTAGTCAAGCAAATACGTATGGAGTCGATTGAATATAAAAGTCGTTTTCTTATAAAGCTAGGAGATAAAATGATCTCGGTAGAATCGAATCAAGTCTCTTATTTTCAAACAAGGAATGGTGTTGTTCATATGACAACCAGAGGAGATCGAACTTATTTTATGGATCAGACACTGGATGAGTTGGAATCGGTACTGGATCCATCCAAATTTTATAGAGCCAATAGACAATTCATCGTGTCCTTTGATGCCATTAAGACTGTGCACAAATATCATAAGGGTAAGCTCCTGGTAGAAGTATCACCTGAAAGTAAAGATGAGGTTGTCGTTTCAGCAGAAAAAGCAACCAAGTTCAAGCAATGGCTGGATAGTTAGGAAGACACAGGAACTTCTACCCAAATGGTTGTTCCCTGATTAGGAGTAGAGGAGACTTCTACACTTCCAGAAAGCGACCCTGCTCTACTTTTCATGCTAGCAAGGCCAAATCCCACTCTTAGTTGATCTATGTTGCTATAGTCAAATCCATCTCCATTATCTTCAATATTCATGTGAATAACGTCTCTTGATTTGGAAATCTGAACAGTCACCTCGCTGGCATTTGCGTGTTTGTTTATGTTGGTAATGGCTTCTTGAAATATCCTATACAATGAAATTTCAATGCTCCTGTTCAGCCGTTCATTACCTATGTTTTCATATAGAGTGAAGTTGGTGATGGTATTTGTGTTTAGTTGATCGATTACCTGCTCGATGGTTTCAATTAACCCAAAATCTTCGATGGCTTTTGGCATGATAGAATGAGCAATTCCGCGAGTCTCTTCAACACCTGATTTTAAGGTGTTCAAGGCCATTTGAAATTGCCCCATTATTTCAGGAGCCTTATCTTTAATGGTCTCGGAAATATGTTGCAATCCCATTAAGGCAGAAATCAATGTTTGCTGAACTCCATCATGTATTTCTTCGGAGATTCTTTGGCGCTGATTGTCTTCCGCTTGTAATGCGGCAGAGATTACCCGGTCTTCCGCATTGACCTGATCCGTGATGTCAACAAGAAAACCTTCGAGAACCAAGCTGTCAGCATCTCGCTTTGTGATTTGAGCTTTCATCCAAACCCATTTTTCTGAACAGGATTTGGTTTTAATTCGAAAGCTGTTTTGAAATTCGGCTTTGTCTTTGTTGATAGACATCATCATGATCTCGCGATTCACGAATCGATCATGTTCATTGATAAGATCTTCAAACCTAATGTCGCCATGTGGATAGAAGTCACTTGGAGTATATTCAGTCAACTGAATAATTTGATGACTTAAACTAAGTGCAGGCATGCCAACTTCTGGAGTAAACCTAAAAACAACGCCAGGAGCAGATTGTATGATGTTGTTTAAGCGCTCGTTGGATCTTGTTATTTCATCTTCATACTGCTTGCGATAGGTAATGTCTTGCAGTACCGCAACAATCCGATATGGTTCGCCCTCATTAAGAATTAATGAACCTTTATGTGATAACCAGACATAATCTTTTTCAGGGTGGTTTATTCGATATTCTACTTCGTAGGTTTCAGGTTTTTCTTTGAAAATACCCTGCATTATTTCAAGGACTAAATCTCGGTCATCAGGATATACAATGGAGTTACTGAATGAATCAAAGCTTGGAACATAATTATCTCTGGTTTTCCCAATCATATCGAAATAGATATCATTGGCTTTCACATTTCCAGATTTCAAATCCCAATCTATGATTGCTAGTTTGCCACCATTAGTAGCCACAGACAGGCGCTCTTCATTATCTCTGAGGGCTTGCTCTAAATTGTATTCATCAGTTCTGTCCCAGCCTACTGTAAGGAGGTCTTTTCCATCATTATTTTCATCTAACAGTGTCTTCTTAATAATGGTGTACAGTCGTTTTTCTCCCTGAGTATTAGGTATCCATGCGTCAAACTTAACTTCCTTTCCACTGTTAAGAGCTTCCTGATCTCTTTGCTCCATTTTATCCTGAATCTCCTTTGGAGCACTTATGATTTCATCTCCATGAAATTCTTGATCGTCTGTTAGATTTATCTCAGGTGAGATCAAAGACTTGATAAATGATTTGTTTAGAAGCTTGAATTTGAAATCGGAGTCTTTAACTGTGACATGAACAGGTAACTCATCAAGAATCTTTTTGAAGAATATTTTTTGATTGATAAGTTGCTGGTCTTTTTTTCTAAGCTCGGTTACATCTCTGCAAACTCCTAATACCTTTATCAACTTGTTTTGAAGATTAAGTACTGGTTTGATAGAGCTAAGCAGAATCGCCTTGCTACCATCTTTTCTCGTGATAAATTCTTCAAATTGATATTCAGTCCCAGTAGCAGTATTAGCATACAAAGCATTCAAAAAATCCTGTCTATTCTCTCCTTCAAGGTGGCTTAGGAAAAAATCGAAAGACAGAGGTACTGAATAGGGCTCATATCCGTAAATCTCATAAAGATGCTCGGACCATTCCAGTTGATCGGTTTCGGCATCCCATTGAAAACTGCCAATATTCGCAAGCGCCTCAATACTTAGAGACATAGACCTGCTGGAATCAACCGTACTGGATTTACTTGAAGGCATAACTTTCATCATGAGTCAACTATTAAAATAACAAATATT
>CAXEKM010000242.1:0-4561 GCA_963996645.1 uncultured Marinoscillum sp. | reverse complement strand
TCTATCGAGGTATAATTATTTTTTAGATTTGAAGTTGTTGTTCCGGCGCCTAAGCTGACCCATTCTCCAATATAGCTATTTCCGATAAATCCACTGTGTGTTTTATTGCTGTATCCATGAATGATGGTTTCTGTTATTTCGCCGGCCACTTTACAATAAGGGCCGATACTTACACTTTTGAATGAGCCGCCAAGGATGATGCTATTTTTTCCAATAAAAGCAGGGCCTTCAATTCTTGTATGCGCTAAGATCGTTACATTTTTTTCAATGTAGATTGCGCCTTGTGTTGCATCGAGGACTACAAAATCTTCGATTAATGTATCAGGCTCTGGTTTTTCATAAAGCGCTGTTCTAATAGCAAACAGTTCTCCAGCTGCACCTACAACAGAGTGCAAACTGTAGTCCCATTTTTTCAGCAATGACTCATACTTCCAGTAGATTCCTTCTCCAGCACTAGCAGCATCATCTTCCATCGCTACACACTTCTCTCCTGCGACCGCTCCCACTTGTTGATTTTGAAAATGACGAACCATATTGCGCATGCCTTCTTTGTTTATCATGGCATTCGCATCGGTAAAAACGGTTATGGGTTCTTTCACCAGCTTCATCACTCGATCTACTGCTGAAAGCTTGCCACGTCTAGCATCCTGATGCAACACATGAACTTGAGGAAATAATCCGACGATTTTGGCTGTCAAATCATCAGACCCATCTGTAACAAAGTATAAGTGTAGCTTATCCTGTGGGTAATTTAGATCCAGGGTATTCTCGATCTTGTTAATGATGATATCCTGCTCATTGAATGCCGCAACTACAAAAGCTACATCGGGCAATGATTCGTCGGACACCTCTTCAAACTTTGGCTTCTTACCAAAAAACTTAACAAGTATCCCGAGTAATATGCCATACCCCAGATAACTGTAAAAAACAATAAATAAACTGATTGCGAAAATGATGGCTGAAGTCTCCATAGGTCTATTCTTTTTTACTAAAGTAGACCAACTGAAAGGTGGAAAAGGTTAGTTTTCGTTAATCAACAACTATGCAAAGTTTTTTGGCTGAATTGATCGTTAAATCGTTTTGATCTTATTCATCAAGATTGGCTTGTGCGCTCTACTCACAGGAATTACCTTGTCAGCTATTACCATGTTCGTTTCTTCTATATCCACCACTTTGGACAAATTGACAATGTATGATCGGTGAACCTTTAAGAACTTGCTGTTCTTGATTTTGTCATCAATGTTCTTGAGCGTACTATGAACTATGTATTTCTCTTTGGAAGTTCTGAAAGTAACATAGTCACCAAGAGATTCTACATACAATACATCCTCCAGATCAAGTCGAACATATCTACCATCTACTTTGATGAAGAGCTCGCTCATTTCTTCAGAACCACCTGAAGACGAAAGGTTTTGTCTGGCATGATCCAGCGCTTTCAACAAACGAGGAAGCTCAACAGGTTTCGTTAAAAAATCCGTCACCCGATGCTCAAATGCCTCCACAGCATACTCAGCATGACCCGTAGTTAGTATGATTTGAGGTTTTTTATCCAGACTTTTGATCAGGTCCAGCCCGCTAAAATCAGGCATCTGTATGTCCAACAATAGAACATCAATATCTACTGATTTTATGAGTTTGAGTGCATCTAATCCGTTATCGAATGAACCGACAACTTCTAGATCATCTATTTTCTGACACATCGACTCCAACGAAGCACGAGCCATTTGGTCATCTTCTACTATTAGACATTTCATGTTTTGATAGCTTACTTTTTATAAAGCATTAATTACTTAACCATTCGGATAATCTAGCCCGCTCGTTTGCTACCAGTTGATGTGTTGCTTCAAAATCTTTAATAAATGCCGGAACAAGCTGTCTAATGGAATTGATGTCTGATCTTTTTCCTGCTTGTTCAATTTCCAGCATTTGATCGGTAAGTTTTCCTAAACCTACCATTACAAAGTTTGGCTTTATCCTATGTGCCAATGTAACCAACTCTGACCAGTTTTCCGAATCAAAATGCTGTTTAAGTTTATCTAATTCACTATTAATGTTGTCTAGAAATATCTGAAACATCAGATGAGCCCTTTCTAAATCGCCCATATAAAACGAATCTAAATATTGCACATCCAGTTCGTCAGAGAATTGGAATGCATTAGTAACGCCTGTAGCGCTGTGTGCGTCCGAAACTGTAAGTTGATCAAAAATGTTCAATAATTGCTCTGGGGAGAATGGCTTGCTGAGGTGATGATTCATACCTGCAGATATTGCTTTTTCCTTCTCATCCACCAATGCAGAAGCTGTAAGTGCTATAATTGGTATATTCTGATTGGAGTTATGTTCCATGCTCCTGATCCTTATAGTTGTTTCATAACCATCCATTACAGGCATCCGGATATCCATCAAAATCAGGTCATACGCATTTGTTTTGACAAGGTCTAAAGCCTCTCCGCCATGGTTTGCCAGATCATACGTGATTTCCCATTTATTTAAAAGTCCAATTAAATACTGTTGATTGATCTTATTGTCCTCAACAATCAAAACATGGTTAATGCTATCTGGAAGCATCTCGCTATAAGTTCTATGATCCACTATTTTATGTCCCTCCGATCTCTTAATGAAGATCATGTTAAAGGAAAATTCTGAGCCCTTGCCCACTTCACTAGTTACGTGAATATCTCCTTTATACATATTAACCAATCGCTTCACGATGGATAGCCCTAAGCCCGTACCACCATATCGCAATTTGGTCTGTTTATTTCCTTGTTTGAAACTCTCAAAAATGGTTTGAAGATGGTCATCATCAATGCCAATACCCGTGTCCTTTACGGAAAATCTTATATTCACGTGATTTCCAATTTCTTCCACCAATTCCAGGGTTGTACATATCTCTCCTTTTTCAGTAAACTTGGCTGCGTTACCTATCAGGTTAAGCAGTATTTGATTCAAGATAGTTTGATCGGCAACAACATCAAAATCAATCTGAGGATCTATATTGACATTGAACTTTACCTCTTTATTATTTCGGAATTTATACGTTTGAACCAATGCTTTGACACTGGCAGCAAGTGGAAGTTCTTTTTCATTGAGTTCCATCTTACCTGATTCGATCTTCGAGATATCCAACACATCAGACAGTAAGCCCAACAAAATATCCGCAGAATACTTGATGTTGTCCAGTAACTCTAATTGGTTGGGTTTAAGATTGGTATCGTAAAACAAGTTGGTCAATCCTGCTATGGCGTTGATTGGATTACGAATTTCGTGGCTCATGTTAGCTAAAAACTCCTTCTCAGCCATTCTTGCTTTCTCCGCTATTTCTCTAGCTTGACGCAGTTCTGCCTCTAATTGCTTACGATCAGTTATATCATAATGGATACCAATTGATCCAGCTATTTTTCCATTGGAATCATAAAATGGCGCTCCACTAATTAGCACCCACTTCCGCTCCCCATTCTTACAAATGAGCTCTATTTCATAAATACCTTGTTTGCCACTAGCCCTTTCAGCATCCTGCTTATTCATGGTCAGCTGATACTCCTGAGGCAGTAGCAAGCCTAGGGCGTTCTTGCCTTTTAACTCTTCAGAGGTATACCCGGTCATTTCACAAAAACGATCATAAGCTCTGATGATATTGTGATTATTATCCACCTCCAGCAGACCCAATTCCATATTTTCAATGATCCCTCGATACTTTTCTTCTGAGTCTTTAATTCTTTGTTCAGAATTATAATTCTCAGTAATATCCCTGTATTTCCACAAATGCCCTACATACTTATCATCTACGAATGTGGGCACATAATCTCTACTGAAGATTCTTCCATTCTTCATTTTGACTATTTCACCTACCACTTTCCGCTTATTCTTTTGCAGAGTCTCTACATGAATCCTAAATTCTTCAGGATATTCGAAAAGATTAGAAACATCATCTAAAAACGAAGCACAATTAACACCAACCAAATTTGCAGGATCTTCAGGGATATTGAATTGTTTTAAGAAAAGGTCATTTGTAAGTATAATATTTCTGTCTTCGTCCTCCAGCAAAATACCTGCATGAAAACTCTGAATTAAGGAAGATAAAGTATTTGTTCTTTCCGTCACTCTCCACTCAAGTGTTTCATTGAGTCTCATCAGGTCTCTGTTGGACTTATAAAGTTCCAATGACTTCTGCTCAAGAAGTAACTCCGCCGAGAACCTGGCAGCTCGTTCTCTAGCTACTTTTCGTTTTAGAATGTCAATCTGAAGATTAAGCTCTTCTACGGATGGTGAATCTAACTGCACTTGCATCATCATTGAGGTTTTCCATTAATATATCTGCATGTTCTTCAAAATACTCCAGGCAACCTTTAATCAAGCCCAAGGCAAAATTTCCCATTTGCCTTTTGGAGTGATAGACCATGATTAGTCCTGATTCATCGTTGGATTGAATATCAAATTTTGGTAATTCGGCATCCGGATACAGTTTTAACACTTCAGGATGGATATGGTCTTCCACGCTTGCCAGAAAGGAAAAAGCATCAATACCAGGGATAAATAATGATGAGTATCTCTGACCAAACAC
>CAXEKM010000241.1:0-4490 GCA_963996645.1 uncultured Marinoscillum sp. | reverse complement strand
CCTTCTGGGTATGCAGGGTTTACCACACGGATCAACACTGTTAATACACCAATAAGGAAACCGTATATCCATTTACCTACTTCCGTTTGAGCAGCAGAAACTGGATCAGTAGCCATAAACACAGCACCGAATGCCAATCCTCCAGCTACCAAATGGTAGTGAGCAGGGAATTCCAAATAAGGGTTACCGCCAATTACATTGAACAATAGACCCATTGCGTAAGCACCACCAAATACACTAAAAATGATCTTCCAGCTACCTACACCTGTACCTATTAGAATAGCAGCACCAATTAAACACATCAAAACAGATGTCTCTCCAATACTACCTGGAATAGCTCCAATGAACATGTTCATCCAGGTAAACATACCGTCATACCAGTGAGCTCCAACCTCTGCCATCATGTTGGTTCCATTCGCAATTGCCGTAGGACCATAAGAAAGCACTGTAGCTCCTGAGAAACCATCAACTGCTTCTTTTCCGCCCAAGTATACCCAAACTGAATCACCAGAAATTTGCCCAGGATAAGCGAAGTAAAGGAATGCTCTAGCAGTTAAAGCAACGTTCAATACGTTCATACCTGTACCTCCAAATGCTTCCTTTCCAATTACAACTGCGAAAATGGTCGCTAAAGCCACTTGCCACAACGGAATAGTTGGAGGCAATACTAAAGCGATCAACATCCCTGTAACAAGGAAACCTTCACTAATTGGGTGATTTCTAATCACACAGAAAATGAATTCTGTTAACAAACCTACACCGTATGATACGATTAGGATTGGAATCACTGGAATCAAACCAGTAATAATCTTATCAAGGAAAGTAGCTTCCTCTCCAATTGAAATGAAATGCTGATGACCTACATTCCAAATACCAAACAATAAAGCTGGAATCATGGCGATCACCACTGTAATCATTACTCTTTTCAAATCCACTGCATCTTTGATCTGAGTACCCTTGTTTTTAGTAAGGATGTCCGGAGCAAAAACGATGGTTCTGTGACCTTCATAAAGAGTGTAGAATTTCTCCCATTTACCACCCTTTTCAAAGTTCGGTTTTACGCTATCAAATAATTTCTGTAATGCCTTCATTTCAATGAATTAGCTATTTTTTATCAACTCAATTCCGTCTCTCAAAATCTCCTGGAGATCATTTTTCGATGGGTCAATGAACTCACAAAGAGCTACATCTTCTTCAATCAACTCGAAAATACCCAACGCTTCCATTTCATCATAATCCTCAGCAAGAATTGCTTTGAATAAATAAGTAGGAAGAATATCCATTGGCAACACTTTTTCAAATGCCCCAGTAACCACGAAAGGTCTTTCCTCTCCGTGTGTATTGGTGTCTATTTTATATTCCTTGTTTTTGTTAAGGAATGACAATAAACCTAAAGCCTTGTGGAAGCTCAACTTAGAAGTACTAGGTTTCAACCAACCCAAGAATTCTTCATAATCACCCTCAGGAATCACTGTGATTTGGTTGTGATGGTAACCTAAGTAACCGTCTTTACCTACATTCTCACCAGAAAGCGGGTTTCCACTAATATATCTTAGATTTCCAGTAGCATCTGTTAAGCTGCTAATTTTCGCACCTGTATATGTTTTCACATATCCTGGAGATGCTACTTCAGAACCTGTAACAGCTACTAGCTTAGAGGCATCGTATTTACCTTGAGCGAACAACTGTCCGATCTGAGCAACACCATAAGGAGTTACAGTCCAAACGATATCTCCTTTATTAATTGGATCGATATGATGAATCTGAACACCTACGTTTCCTGCAGGGTGTGCTCCAGTTACTTTGTTAATCTCAACTCCATTGGCTTGAGCAAACACTTGAGCTACCTCAGCTTGACCATCAATGTTCAAGTGAACAGTACCATCCGTTAATTTTTTAAGAATGTCCAATCCAGTTTGGAAGAACTCCGCTTTGTCTCCTAGTTGGTAAGCCAACTCTGGAGCAAGTGGATTGGTATCAAACGCAGAAATGTAGATTGCCTTTGGCTTATCCGCTGGATTAGCAACAATACCGAAAGGTCTTTGTACCAGGTTAGGCCAAACACCACCTGCTTTCATTTGCTCAATAGCATCTTCTCTAGAAAGACCATTGATGTCAGACGCACTGTAAGATTTAAATTGCTCGAAAGCGATCTCTTTGTCTGCTAATATCTTGATCTCTAGGATTTTACGCTTCTCTCCTCGCTTTATTTCAGCAATCTCTCCACTTACAGGAGAACAGTACTTAACGTCTTCGATTCCTCTGATGAAATAGATTGGTGATCCGGCCTTAACCGTTTCTCCTTCTTTAACCAAAAGTTTTGGTCTTTCCATTCCAGGGAAGTCGGTAGGCTTTAATGCGAAGGTTTCTGAGAGTGATACTTCTGAGATTTTCTTCTCCGGTTTGCCGGCAAGGTTGATATCAAAACCTTTCTTTAGCTTTATCGTTTTAGACATTTTCTATAATTGCGCTCTACTTGAAAATCGATGCAAAAATAGTAAAAAAATGTTCAAATGAAATGTTTAAACCAATCAATAAATAACCATTTTTTGAACGGTATTTTCCGGGTTTAATCAGGCTAAAACTTGCTCTTGAGATGTTAGAAAATTAGCCACTTTTTCCATTAACCAGCGAGGTGTAGAGGTTGCTCCACAGATACCTATTTTATCATCAGCATTCAACCAATCTAATTGTATTTCTTCCTCACTTTCAATGAAATAGCTACGAGGATTGTTCTCTAAGCAAACATTATAAAGAGCACGACCATTAGAGCTTTTCTTTCCTGAAACGAATAAAATAACATCGTGTTTGTTGGAAAATTCTACCATTTTAGGTTCCCTGTTAGACACTTGTCTACAGATACTATCATTGGCATTAAAATCTTCAACCGTGAGTGAGCCCTTCGTTTTTTTGATGCGTTCTTCGATCTGTTCTTTGATTGTGTAGAAGCCTTTTGTGCTTTTTGTAGTTTGGCTATAAAGCACAACAGGTCTATTGAAATCAACCTTATTAAGATCTTCTTCTGAGGTCACAATAATGGCCTCATCATTCGTTTGACCGGTAAGACCAATCACCTCAGCGTGACCAGGTTTGCCATAAATGACTATCTGACCATCTACCTCCTGAGTCTTATCGTATGAATGCTTTATTCTGTTTTGCAGCTTCAACACTACAGGGCAAGAAGCATCAATCAGTTCAATATTGTTTTCTAGTGCAATTTGATACGTTTCAGGTGGCTCACCATGCGCCCTAATCAAGACTTTGCAATCTCGCAATTCCTGCAGTTGTTCTCTATCGATGGTTCGCAGACCTTTAGCATAAAGCCTGTTTACCTCCATGGCATTGTGAACAATATCACCAAGGCAATACAGCTCTTGACCATCGCTCATCTCGTCTTCTGCCATCTGAATGGCAAACTCTACGCCAAAACAATAACCGGAATGTGGATCAATTTCAACCTGCATGGATAATTCCCTTTGCTAATTCTACAATTTTATCAACTTGCTCATTGAATGTCAAATATGAGGTATCTACCTCAACTGCATCATTTGCTTTTTTCAACGGAGATTCTGCTCTTGAAGAGTCGATTTTATCTCTGTCTAATAAATTGACTTTGATGGCATTAAGTTCCTCATGAATGCCTTTTTCAGCCAACTCTTTTTGCCTTCTTTCTGCCCTAACATCTGGATTGGCAGTCATGAACACTTTTAATTCCGCATCTGGAAAAACGACTGTGCCTATATCACGGCCATCCATTACGATACCTCTATCCTGTCCTATTTGCTGCTGCTGGGCAACCATGGCTACTCGAACTTCTTTAATGGCACTGACGGCACTTACATTCTCGTTGATTCGCATGGTGCGAATTTCGTTGGAGATATCTTCACCATTAAGAATTACCTGGTTTCCAGAAAATGAAATACGGATACTATTCAAAGCGTTTTCAACAGATTTAGTATCAGTTAAATCCACCTGATTTTCAAGAAAATAATAAGTGGTAGCGCGATACATAGCTCCACTATCAATGTATATGTATCCCAAATCTTTGGCTACTTCTTTGGCAGTGGAACTCTTTCCTGTACCCGAATAGCCATCCAATGCTATTACAATTTTTTTCATCAACAGTCTTTGACAGGACAAGGAATTGGCTTTCCTTTTTTGATTTGCTTCTTCTTGCTATAAGATGAAGAAGGTCCTTTTCTACATCCTCCAAATATGATCATGGACGATAATAGAAAAAGGCCTAATATGTATTTGAATTTTCTCATTCAGCTTTTAAAGACTGGCAGTTTCTACACCACCGTCAATTTTCTTTACCAATCCCTGAAGCACTTTACCTGGACCACATTCTACGAATGTTGAAGCTCCATCAGTGATCATAGATTGCACACTTTGTGTCCATCTAACTGGTGCTGTTAACTGAGCTACAAGGTTCGTTTTGATATCATTGATATCTGTATGACCTTTTGCATCACATTTAATACATTTAT
>CAXEKM010000240.1:0-4825 GCA_963996645.1 uncultured Marinoscillum sp. | reverse complement strand
CCCAGTTTCCCTGTGCCTTGGAGTCTCCTTTCAGCGCTTTAGTCAAACTCTCTGCTTCTTTGGTAATTCGGTGATTGAGTTCTTTTAGGTGATCCAATTGAGCTTTCAGGGCTGTGCTTTGCTCCAGCGAGTCTTTGTTACTTTGCTCCACTTTGCGCTCAAAGTCTTTCAACTTCTCGCCAAGAGGCTTCAACAGCTGGTCAATATTGTTCTTATTCTGATCCGTGAACTTTTTACTTTTTTCTTCAAAGATCTCATTGGCCAGGTTCTTAAACTGAGCCGCAAATTGATCTTGCAATGCTTTTACTTCTTGCTTCTGCTCCTGAAGCTTCTCTTGTAAATTCTTGTAGTGAGCTCTTAGACTTGAAAAGTCCCCGTTGAGATTAAAGAAGTTTTCTCGCTCCTTTCTCAATTCATTATTGAGCTGAGCTAATTCCTGAGTGAGTTTGGAGGTTCGTTCCTGCTCTAGCTGCAGTTCCATTTTCAATTGTGGGGTCTGATCATCCACAGGTTTTGCTTGTAAGCGTGCAACCAGATATCCAATTGCTATACCTGCCAATAATCCTACTACCAAAATCATAATTGAGTCAAACTCCATAATTCCCTTTTAATACAAGCTCTGTAAATAACCGAAGATCTCCATGCTCCAGGCAACACCCATATGGATGATGATTCCGCCCCAGACATTATTGGTCTTATACGAGACTACTCCCAAAATGTATCCACCAAATACTGAACTGATGGTTTCGGTTAGAGGTTTCCCAAAGTGTAAAAACGCATAGGTAGCGATCATTGGAAATACCGCATAGCCTCCTAGCATTTTCACGAAAGCATGAATTAGAAAGCCACGAAAAAATAATTCTACCGCCACAAAATCACTTCCATAACACAGCTCATAGATCAAAACAGCTACCCAGGTTGGCAAGTCATGTGCCTCGGCAAATCGGTTACCTCCTGAATGTTGATATCTCGGATAGTAGGCTTGGATGTCTCCAAAAAAAGAGCCAATTCCTATGACAATTATGGCCAAAAGTAGCAACTGAAAATAGGGCTTCAAATCCGTATTTTGGCGGCTCAACCCGTAATAACCTCTTGGTCGCTCTGATTCAAAAATGCGATAGATCATTAATAACGGCAATACCGTCACAAACAAGCTAATGGACCAATTAATACAGCGAGCGAAGAATCGAAAATCAACTGAGTTCATACTCGTTCGGAGCAAATTGTACCAGTTAAAAGTTCGATCAGTACTCAGGATTGCAAAGCTTATAAAAGCCATCATCCAAAATCGCTTTTTCTTAAAGACATTCTCGACTTTTCCTGTCAAAACGAGTATAACTGTTACTCCTAAAAATGGTATCAACATCCAGCCAAACATGGCCGGCCAATGCCAAAAACTTCCACGCATTGGATCGAGAAAACTGTCTTCAAAATCCAACCAATAGTTGAAAGTGATCCAACAACTAATAAAGACAGCTGTTATCAGATAGAGTTTGAGATCAAAATGCTTTCTTTGGAACTCTAATAGATACCCTAACAGTTTTTTCATAGTAAACAGTTAACCTTAGTATGTGCTTAATTGCCTTCGCATGGGACATGCACCCTAAATATAAATTGATCCTCGCTGCCAATCGAGATGAGTTCTACAACAGACCTACCGCTAAAGCTGGATTCTGGGAAGATCAACCAAATATCCTGGGCGGAAGAGACCTCAAAGCTGGAGGCACCTGGATGACAATCACCAAAGATGGCAAATTTGCTGCAGTGACCAACTATCGAGATCTGTCGAATATTAGAGAAGATGCCACATCACGTGGAGAGATTCCCACAGACTTTGTCAAGGGAGACTTCAATCCGGAAAAGTATATTCAGACCTTACATGAGCATAGTGAAGATTACAATGGATTTAATGTGCTGGTATCCGACCTGGGTCAAATGGGGCATTACTCCAATTATGAGCGTAAAGTCAATATTCTGAAACCTGGGATTTATGGCTTAAGTAACGCTCTTCTGGATACGCCATGGCCTAAGGTAGAATTGGCAAAGCAAAAATTTAAGTCGGCAATCGGCAATAGTTTCGATCATCAGGAGTTATTGAATCTTATGACGGATACAACCATTGCTCCAGACATTGAACTACCAGACACGGGAATATCGAAAGAAATGGAGCGCAGTTTATCTGCCATGTGTATCCGTATGGAAAATTATGGCACATGTTGTAGCACTGTCATCACGGTAGATAGAGATGGAGTGGTTAATTTTACCGAGAAATCATATCCTGTAGGCGAACGAAAAGAAAATACGGAGCATTACAGCTTCAAAGTCCAATGAAAAAATTCCTGGGAATATCTCTCCTTCTGTCTCTTGTCCTATTTTCAGGATGTGATGATGAGGTCAATAACTTTGACTTGAGCAAAGACCCTCTATCTGGTCTTATTGGTGGAGCTGATTGGGAATATACTGGAGGTCGATTGTTGTACAGTACATTGTCCAATCAAGCTGCAGGAAATATTTACAATGAGTTATTGGAAGATCCGTGTCTCAAACCAAACACCATTGCTGCGCATTTACAGGTGGCATTTCCTACTTCTAAAGGAAATTACAATCTACCTTTTATCAATAACACCGGATACATTCGATTCGCCACCCCAAATGGTGGACCTATCTACACTGCTGCTGGAGGATTTATTGAAATCGTAGAGGTCAATTCATATGAAATAGTTGGATATATCTCAGCAGACTTTGATGACAACAACACGGTGCAGGGAAGTTTTTTGGTACAGATCTGTAATTAATAGTTACCAGCTTTCTTGAAGTCCATTTTTCAAGGCTTCGGCATATTTATATTCATTAAACTGATACAGATCCGGGGACTTATGAGCACCTCCAGTTCGTCTTTCATTCAGCTTATCTAATATGCCATATCGCTTCATTTTTCGGTAGAAGTTACCGCGATTCAACTCTTTATTGAGGATGACCTCATAAAGCCTTTGCAACTCTGGCATAGTAAACTTCTCAGGAAGCAGATTAGATCCAACAGGTTTATTGTTTAAATCCTTCCGTAATTGTTCAAGTGCTTCATTGAATATTACAGTGTGGTCCATCATCATTTCTGGAGCATCTGCCACGTCCAACCATTCACACGCTTCAGAATACTCATCCATCTGTGGATCAACTGAATTGTAATCTATTAACGCATAGTATGAAATGGAGATAAATCGCTGATTGAACCACAAGTCACTGGTATATGGTGCGAAAAACTTTTCCGATCTCTGCAAATTCCCAAATGTTTTGAACTGATTGAGATAGATGTTTTCAGCCCCGGTTCGCTCCTTCAATATTCTATTGGCAGCATCATTAAGATTCTCTGTTTTATTTAGATAACCGCCAGGTAGACTCCATTGATCAGTATCAAACAGCTTATTTAGCAAAATTTTAAGACTCGAATCATGAAAACCAAAAACAACACAGTCCACTGAAATGCCCGGCATATAATGCTCTTTGAAATAAGCATCTCTCCTAATTAGCTTCTCGGTAAGTGTTTCTTTCATGAATCTGAATTTGTCTCAAAAATAATAGTTACGTTGAAATTCACACTTTTATGAAATGTGAAGACATTCTCAGACAAATAAATAACATTCCCACTAGAACTAATATTTCTTTACGAATATCAATGATTAATGGGCTGTTTATTGATTTTATTTCAATATAAGATCGTGATAATCAGTAAAAAATATTTATGCTTCATTTTGAAGCATTGAAACAATGCATTAGTATTGTTAGTGTAAAGCAATGGAAATGAGCGACAAAGAGCTTACAATAAATGAATTCGAAAACTGTATCGGAATGGCTAAAAGTCAACTTTATCAGTTTTCTATAATCTATGAATCTCAAAAAAATTTTGCTCAATTCTCATTGCTTCTTTTTTAAACATTGAGACTTAAATGATGAAATTACGAACGCTTGCTTGCCTCATTCTTATGTGTAGTGGATTGGGTCTTATTGCTCAGGATAAGAACCTCTCACCACAGGATTCGGTATTGATTAAACAGCAGCTGGAAGAAGGGAAAAAGCCTACAAGTGAAACAGACAATAGGAATGTGATGTTGAATGCAGCTAATAATACCAGTCCTCGTGATGTTAATATTGGTTTGCCATCCAATGTTGGAGGCATTACTATTCTTGAAAACGATCTACCTGTCAACTATTTTTATTGGCCTGAGCTTCCCAACAGAACCTGGAGACAAAGCGTCAGTCTTGAGAAAACTGGATTGCTTAAAATGGAACAGTTAACCAATACAATGGGTGATTTGGGGTTTGCTGTTAATAGCTATACACAGCCTGGGACCAAAGATTTTCATTTCAAAGGCAAAATATCAGGGAGTCATTTCGGTTGGCTACAAACAGACCTGAACGTTAGTGGGCCTATTACTAAAAATGGTTGGACATACTCAGCCGGAGTTTTTCTAAACTATGACCCCAACACCTACGATCTTGGCTTCAACAAGTATGCTGACCAAACACAGATCTATAGAGCAGGTTTAACGAAGTATTTTAAAGAAGATAAAGGCTCCTTAAATATCTTCTACAAATACAGCAACTCCTACTCTATTGACAACTACGCTGTGTTTAGATATGGAAAAGGTGGAAAAGCAGAGGAGCTAGATGACTTTACTATTGGCCGAGGATCATACATTCAAAGAGAAGGATTATTCAGATTACAAAACGCTCTAACTGGAGAATACTACAATACCTCATTGGACCAAAATGAAGCGCGTTCCGAGAGTCATAACATTGATATTTTTGGTAATTATCTCCTGAATAT
>CAXEKM010000239.1:0-7875 GCA_963996645.1 uncultured Marinoscillum sp. | reverse complement strand
TTTGGAGTTTCTTTAAACACCAGATTCGGTTCCACACCTCCCCTCGGGAAATTATTGAGCCCATTCGAAGGTTTTTGGCAAAACGCTGAACAGCCAGGTATCACTTACCAGGAAGAGTTATCAATAAAAGGCCTTCAAAGCCCTGTCAAAGTATATTATGATGAAATGAGAATCCCTCATATATACGCAGAGAATGAACATGACTTACACATGGTTCAGGGCTACCTTACTGCGAGAGACAGGCTTTGGCAAATGGACTTCTTCGCTAGATTGGTTTTAGGACGTCTTTCAGAAGTAATTGACAATCCTGCCATTCTGGATTTTGATAAAATGAATAGACGCATTGGTCTTAAAAGAATGACCATTGAGTTCTATGAAAAAACCAAATCATCACCTGAGCTACATGCAGTAATCAATGCGTATAGCGATGGAGTGAATGCCTACATCAAAAAAATGGGATATGGTGATTATCCAGTAGAGTTTAAATTGATGGATTATGAACCTGAAGAATGGACACCATTAAAAACTTGTTTGGCATATGCCATGCTCAGCAACACCTTATCAAAAGGTGAATCAGACCTGGAAAACACCAATGCGTTAAAACTCTTTGGTGAAGATCTATTCAATCTGCTTTATCCTGAGCAGTTAGGAAATCTAGATCCTGTAATCAGAAAATCACGCAAATGGGACTTCAAGCCTATTCCAGCCGTAAAGCCAGATATTGAATTTCCTTTGATCACCACAGATGCAACAATTGACAAACCGCACCCACTTAATGGAAGTAATAATTTTGCGGTAGCTCCATCAAAAACAAAGAATGGCAATGTTTTATTGGCCAATGAGCCGGATTTAGAATTGACTTTACCATCTATTTGGTATGCTTACCATCTGAATGATGGAAATAAAAATGTGATGGGTGTCACTGTTCCAGGAACACCAATCATGCTGATTGGATTCAACGATTCTATAAGTTGGGGGGTAACCAACTCACCAAGAGATCAGGTTGATTGGTACTCTATTGAATTCCGAGATGAAAGTAGAGATGAATACCTCTACAATAACCAATGGTTCAAGACTGAGAAGAAAATTGAAGAGTTTAAGCTAGCAAATGGCAAAACTGTCTATGACACCATTATTTACACACATCATGGTCCTGTAGTTTATGACAGAAACTTCAAAGGCGACAATCAGAAGCGGAATTATGCCATGAAGTGGATTGCACATTTTCCTAGCACCACTTTTGATGCGATGTATGACATCAATAAGGCTTCCAATTACAATGAATTTGTAAAAGCAATGAAGAAATTCCAGGGGCCACCACAAAACTTCATCTTTGGTGCATCCAATGGAGACATTGCACTCTGGCTACCTGGCAAATTCCCAGTAAAGTGGAAAGAACAAGGAAAATTCCTAATGGATGGATCAAGTATTGACCATGAATGGAAGAACTATATTCCTTTTGATCAATACCTATATGACAAAAATCCCGAGCAGGGCTATTTAACCTCAGCGAACCAGCATCCAGTAGATTCTCTATATCCTTATTATGTATATGATCATAATTATGAATACTATAGAGGCAGACGAATCAATGATCGCCTGAGAATCCTTGACAACATCCTTCCTAAGGATATGATGAAGCTTCAGAACGACAACTATAATTATATGGCTTCTGAAAGTTTACCAATGATGTTATCCTATTTGGACACTACACGATTCACAACTCGTGAATGGAATTACTACAAAACATTGAGTGATTGGGACTACTTCAATGCCCCGAACTTGAAAGCACCTAGTGCATATCAATTGTGGTGGGACATTTTGTATGAAAATACCTGGGATGAATTTGATACAGTAAGCATACAAGTAGATCGACCGAATAAGTACGTAACCATTCATCAGTTCAAAAAAGATTCAACATTCCAATTTGCTGATCTTCTAAGTACTTCGAAAAGAGAATCAACCAGTGATTTGATGAAACTCACATTTAATGCCGCACTGGATTCAATGGAGCATTGGGTGGACCAATATGGTGAAGATAATAGCTGGTATAAATTCAAAAACACTACGGTGAGACACCTTGCCAGACTTGATCCTTTCTCTGTTTCAGAAGTTCCTGTTGGAGGATACTCGAGTATTGTCAATGCAGCAAGTAAAGGTCATGGCCCATCCTGGAGAATGGTTGTAGAAATGGATCCAAAGGGCACTAAAGCCTGGGGAGTCTATCCTGGAAGTCAAACCGGAAACCCGGGAAGTCCATTATATGGTCATATGATCGAAAACTGGGCAACAGCCAATTATTATGAATTACTGTTTGGAAGCGATGTTTCTTCCAGTGACAAAGTGATCTTCACTCAAACTATCAAAGCCAAATAATAGACATGAAATTAATAGCTAGAATCATACTTATTTTATCCGTTTCATATCTATCAGCACTTTACCTTCCATGGTGGAGTTTAATTGTAGTTGCTTTTTTGGTGGGATTTGGGATACCAGGAAACGGTATCAATCAATTTATAGCAGGATTTCTAGGTGGTGGATTACTATGGATGACCTATGCCTGGTTGATTGATGTTCAGACAGAATCTATACTCTCTGAAAAAATAGTAAAGCTATTCCATTTTGATGACCCAATATTCCTACTTGTTTTGACCGGCCTTTTAGGTGCCATTGCAGGTGCTCTGGGTGCATTGTCTGGAAATAGCTTTAGACAATTATTTATGAAAAAGAAACAAAAAAGCTTTTACAGCTGATTTGGCTTTTTGATCAAAACTCCGGAAGCAACTATAGATACTTCTTTCATGTCTGTTTCCGGATTGAATTCTCTTCCTGAATCATCAGCAAAGTGTTTTGCGGTTTCTTCATCCAACTCTTTTAAAGAAGCGATTCCATCGATAATGACTTCTCTACCAGCAGCGTCTTTTGGCACAAAAAAGCCGTAATCTTTAAAAGTAACTCGGATTCTCTCTCCATTCTCTGATTTCAGAGTCATCCAGCAGCCTTTCATCTGGCAAACCTCTTCTATAGTAGCCACAAATTTCACATCTACTGTGTCACTTGCTGAAATAGCAGGTAACACCTCTGCAGTAGCCGGTACTTCTTCTACCGCAACTTCAGCGCCAAATGATTCCCAGTTGTCGGTTTTGGAAGAACAAGCAACTACCAAAACAGTAAATGCAACAAGCATCAGCCCGTTAGCAATGGATTTTGTGGATAAGCGTCTTAACATGACATTAATTGTGTTTATAAAAATCTGATTTTAAGGTTTTTAACTGTGGCTAAATTGTTCAATACTAACGGTATCCAACAATTTCGTACATTGTAAATTTAAACCAATTATCAACAAAACATTTTAACGCGATGAACAGATTTAAAAGATTCTCAACACTAGTATTATTTGCAGCTACTATCTTCTTTGGCGCTTGCTCACAAGATGAAACAATGGATGAACTACTAGAAAATACTGAAATAGGTGCACCAGTAAATGCTGATGAAACTGATCCAAACACAAGTAAAGACAAGGACAAACCTGGTTCAAATGGAGGTTGATACCAATTAACGCTTTTATAAGAATAATTCATCGAAAAAGTCATGACTCTAATCATGACTTTTTCTTAACTTACTTACAAATTGTAAGAAGTATTGAGAAAAATAATATTCTTATTTCTATTTGGCTTTATCAGTTTATCGAGCTTCTCTAAGGATTTGAACGAATCCTATGCAGAAGTTATGGATTACTTCTATAATGACGATTATAACACCTCAAGAGACAAGGCTCTAATTCTTTTAAACGAGGCCAAAGAAGCAAGCAGCTACACCTTAATGTGTAAACTATATTTTTTACTAGGCTACATTTCTGAATACGATGATGATTTTGGCATGGCCATAATATATTATCTAGAGGGATCAAGGTACGGTCAAATAAGTTCAGATGAAAGTATTAAGAAAACTGTTGTTTCAATTCATAAAAATTTAGGTTCTATCTTAGGAGATTATAAACATTATTCTCTTGCTTACAAATTTATTGACGAAGGTGTATCAATCGCTAGATCTTATAATTTATCTGAACAAGTAGAATCACTCCTTAATAATAAAATCCATGAATATGTAGACGAAAGCAAATTTAAAGACGCACTTACACTTATTGACTCTGTTCGTTTGCTTTTTCCAAACATGGAGCAAGAAAGAGTTGTCAAACTTTTAAATAAAGAAGGCGTTGCATTTCAAAGTATCGGTGATACAAGAAAAGCATTACAAAGCTACAATCAGGTCCTTGAGAACAAAGCTTCATATGGTTTAGATGTATTTGCTATTTGTTCTCAAAACATTGGTACAATCTTAGAGAAACAGGGACAAATGCAAGAGGCAATAGTAATGTATCAGAAATCTATAGAATACTCAATAGAACATAATTTTGATCGTTGGGAGTTTGAGGGATATGAAAAAATTGGTTCCGTCTACTATAACATAGGTAAATTTGATTCTGCTCTTCATTATTTCCAGTTAGCAGAAAACCTTATTGGAAAAGGAGACCAGGATCCAGACTCATATGAAATATACCAGTATATGAGCAATGTATACTCTAGTCAAAATAAATTCGAAACAGCTCTTGAATATAGAAAACGGTATTCCATAAAACTAGAAGAATATATAGCGGTTCAGAATAAAATAAATGAAGACGAAAAACAATACAACATCCAACTCCTAACCGATAGATATTACGATTTACTAGCTGCGGACATGGAACAGAAAGAAACGGAGCGTCTAGCAAAATTTGGCATCGGTGGTACTGCTTCATTTTTTATGATCATCTTATCCATCATGGTGTATCGCCAGAGAAGAACCAAAACGCTTCTAGCTAGAGAAATCAACGAACTTCACCTCACTTCTGAGGTATAATTGGCCAATCAATAAATCAATACGGTTTTAAGAATTAATAAACAGAGACCTTTCTTATAGATCTAAAGAAAGTTTGTTTCTAAGTAACTCAAGAATCTTATCCTGCTTGGTATACAACGCCTGGATTTTATTTCTCTGATGCATATTTTCTTTCAGAAGTGTTTTAATTAATTCTGAAAGTTCTTCCAATGAAGGGTTAAGTCCCAAATCTCCTCGAAGATTTTCCACTAGACTCACAATTCTATTTTCAATGCTCTCATATCCCTGATCAAGGGCGATGCTATCCTTATTCTCTTTCCAGATTGGACCCTCACCTTTAAGGAGCCAATTAGCATTAATAGCACCATATGTGATAAGGATTTTCTGCAATAAATCGTAACTAGGCTTACTTCTTCGTCCTTTTATGATGTTGTAAATCACTGGACTCTTCACGCCAATTTGATCTGCAAAGGAGTTTGGATTCGTTTGCAAATCACTGATTAAATCTGATATACGATCGTTTATTGCCATTGAAAAAATATAACTGGATATAAAAATAAGAAATTTACCTATAAAAAAGAAGGGTTACTTGTTGTAACCCTCCCTCATTAAGAACCAGCTATGGAAAATAGATACTCACTATCTATATGACTCAAATATACTATCATTTGATAGTATTCCAAATAAATAAACGGGATTTGCGAAGATTTTTTATATCAATTGATAAAAAAAGGCCACACCTGAGAAAGTGTAGCCCTATTTTCCACCGCTGATCAGAATGATCATTACCTGAAATATAACGTAATTACCCATTTCCACCAACAATAATTAAACAAATATCATTTCAGAAAATATTCAAAATCCCTAGAATTGAACTATTTTCACCCCGATGTCCGCCAGTAATAAACGCCTTAGAATTATCATCTTCCGCATCAGCCTTCTGCTGTTTATTACAATTGCCTCAAGTACAGTTTATTATCTCGTTTATGTGTATGGCCCTGAGATTGCCGACACACTTGTCCAGGATGCAGTACGCAAGCAGACAAATAATCGATATGAGGTTTCGTATGAGAAAATTGACATCTCCATTCTCAAAAAGAATATTGCTTTAGAAAATCTCGCTTTCTTTCCTATTAATTCTGACACACTTAAACGGTCCTATGAAATAGAGGTACCCAAACTTGATGTAGCCTTTAAATCTGTATTTGACATCTATTGGAACAAGACCATTTCTTTTGAGCACATTGTAATCTCCGATCCCAAAATCAATATTCTCAGAAATGCTTCGGATACTACGAAAACTTCCCTTTCTATTGAATCCGGAGATTTGATTAAGCTAATCGAAAAAAGCCTGTTTAGTTTGGAAATAGATAGTCTGGGTATCTCTAATGCCACAGTGAAGTATAAAAGCCTAAGAGACAAAGAATTTGAAATACTTTTAAAAGAAATAGATCTTGGTGTAAGTCAATTCCATCTGGATAGTCTGGGCAACACTAGTAAATTTTTATTTACTGACAATATCACTTTGAGGCTCACCAATCAACATTTTCTTTTAGCCGATAGCATTCATGAAATCAATGTAGGATCGTTGGACATATCCACTAGATCACAGAATGTGTTATTCAAAAACATCCAACTTCATCCGAGAAAAAGTTCACAGGATGCCAACAATACCTACGTATTAGATATTCCAGAACTGAACTTCAGAGGTATTGATTTTAAGTCTGCTTACAGAGACAATGAATTAAGGCTAGATTCTATTAGAATTTTAAATCCTAAAATCAAGATTGCTAGAAGTAAGCGGAAAAACTCAAATAAAGATCTACTTCCATTTTTATTCACTTTATTCAATAGTGTAGATGTTGGCAAAATGATGATTGATCAGGGAAGCATTCATTACCAACACCATTTAGAAGATGATAAATACTTCAACTCAAAAAGGCTGAATGTAGAGATTCATGATTTCCATTTGGATTCAACATTTTTGCAAAAGCCATTTGACTATGAATACTTTCAACAATTTCGAATGATAGCTGAGCATACCAATTTGTTCTCTAAAGATTCGGTCAAGGTATTTAGCATAACACATTTTGAAGCTTCTTCTATGGATTCCATTTTGATTTTTTCAGATCTAAAAATGGACTTACTAAATATTGATACAGTCAAGAGTCACCTTTCAATTAAAGCTCCAGAAATACGTGTCGCTGGACTAGATTTTAGATCACTTTGGCTGCAGCATGAGATTAAAGCCAACCAGATCCAACTTTCTTCACCTGACCTTTCTGGATATTTAGCTTTAGCTCAAAAATCGAATAAAAATGGATTCCTCAACACGATTTCCATAGATCAACTCAACATTGATAAGAGCCGGATTGATTTAGACCTCAAAGATCAGAAGGTATCATTAAGCGACTTTAGCACGGAGCTCAGTAAGATCAGTGTACCTAATGATAGTTTGCAGAACGGTGATTTCACTGAATACTGGCAAACCAATTATATCGAATCATCCGATTTATTTTTAGGCACATTAGAGAATAATATTAAGGTAGGACTGGTAAAGATTGACTCTAATTTCTATCACAATAAGCTTTATCGCATAAGTCAAACAAAAGGATCCTCTACTCCTATTGACATTGACACGTTAGTTGTTAACGGATTAAAAGTTGACAGCTTGTTACACTCTGGCTTCATCATTTTTGATTCACTTGTTGTCCATGGGCCTCACTTCACGATCAATCTGGATCAAAAGAGTGAACTTAATGCAGATAAACTGAATAATCTGATTCATAAGACTTTCTTTAAGCAAGTCCGTCTGGACCGAGGCAAGGTTAATGTCATTAAGAATAATCGCGTCATTTCACATATGGACAGTATCAGCACAACACTGAGTACCTTCCATTATGATACGATCATTGACGAATATTTTACTGGAATTGACTTTCAAGCAGATACCATCCACATATCTTTCACCGAGTTACATCATGGTTTATCAGGAAG
>CAXEKM010000238.1:0-2633 GCA_963996645.1 uncultured Marinoscillum sp. | reverse complement strand
TTTTCATTTTTAGGATTAAATTTTTGAAGCATATTACAAGCATATTAGTTGAGCCTGAAAATTATGAGAAAAATAATACAACTCCTTGCTGTCGTTAGTTTGTTCGCGTGTTCTCCTGAAAAAGTTGATGAATGGCAATTATTAGGGTTTGAAAAGCAGGATCATGTCAATCCAATTATGGTGCCTGATACTTCATCATTGTTTCAAGATCCCATTACACAGCGAATGGTCAAATGGGAGGGAAAAGATGTATTTAACCCAGCATCTGTAGTAAAGGACGACACCTTATTTATGCTATATCGTGCTGAAGATTTTGTTGGCAAATACAATGGAACTTCCCGCATTGGTTTGGCTTACAGCTTTGATGGATTGAATTTCACCCGTTTACCTCAACCAGTATTTTATCCAAATGAAGACGAGTTCAAATATTTAGAATGGGAGGGAGGCTCAGAAGATCCGAGAATTGTAAAACGAGATGATGGATTGTATGTGATGACTTACACCGCATATGATGGCGATCTTGCTCGACTATTGATTGCATCAACATATGACTTAAGAGCCTGGGAAAAACATGGTTCCGTTTTTCAGGATAGTTTAGACATTAATCAATGGTCAAAATCTGGATCTATCGTATCACGATCTATTGATGAAGAATTGATAGCTGAAAAAATTGATGGGAAGTATTGGATGTATTTCGGAGATACGGATTTATTTATTGCGCAATCAGAAGACTTAATTCATTGGGCTCCGGTAAAAACAGAATCAGGTGATTGGCTCAAGGTATTATCTCCTCGGCCGAATAAATTCGATAGTGATCTGGTGGAGCCAGGTCCTCCAGCCATCTCGACAAGTAATGGGATACTACTTATCTACAATAGCAGAAATAGACTAGCTGAAGGCGATCAGTCATTGCCTGAAAGGACTTACAGTGCTGGTCAAGCATTATTTGATCTCAATGATCCGACCAAGCTCATTCGTAGATCAGAAGATTACTTCTTCACTCCAAATAAACCCTATGAAATTACTGGCCAAGTAAATAATGTGTGTTTTGTAGAAGGACTCTGCCATTATAAAAGTCAGTGGTTCTTGTATTATGGAACTGCTGATTCAAAAATTGCAGTGGCAGTGTCTTCCGAGAACTTGAATTAATTTGTTTGAATCAATCCAAATGATTCAATGATAGATTTGGCTTCTTCAGAGTTTAAATAAACTAAAAAAGCTTTCGTAGAATCACTCAATTGGTCATTGTAATAGATACGAAGACCTCTTTTTAGAGGGTATGTGTTGTTAATCAAATTGGATTTTGTTGGAGAGCGAAATTTGAAGCTGTCAGCCGCTAATTTGATTTCATGTACGCCATGGGCAAAATAGGCAAAACCGATAAATCCGATGGCGTTGACATTGGAATGAACTTTATTCACAATGTCTTTATTCTCATCAAGTGTTACCGCTGAGTTGGATAAGCTGTTAATGGCATAGTGTTCAGTAAAGAATTTTTGAGTTCCTGAGTTTTCATCACGAACAATAGGAAGAATACTGCCTGGGTTACCACCTATTTCACTCCAGTCGTTTATTTGACCTTCATAGATCTTTTCCACTTGTTCATCAGTGAGTGAATCTAATGGGTTGTTTTCGTTGGTGATTAATACAACTCCATCGTAAGCTATCAATTGTTCTTTTACTCTACTTGTAGAGCCTAGTTCTTTTTCTAAATCAAACTCGAAAGAGGAAAGACCAATATCCGCACTTTGCTCACGAATAGCATTCAGGCCAGTTCTACTACCTCCGCCTTCAAGTAGAATATGGATGCCTGGATTTGACTTTTCAAAGTTCTCTTTCAGTTCCTGAAAAACAGCGTGCATGGATTCACTGCCTTTCATTTTTATGGTAGCACTAGACGAATCTTTTGATGGCTGACATGCAAAAAGAATCGAACTGAATAGTAGTATTGATAAAGCTGATTTCATGGTAAATTAAAATTTCCACGAAACTAGATTTCATCAAGACTAGTAGAACAATTAAACGAGTTAAGAAATAGCTAATTGACTGTTAAGTTCTATTGATCTGCTTTCAGTGCCTTTTCCTTTAATTGTTCGTAAAAAGGTTTTGACTCATTTAATAATGACTGACAATTTTCTGGAAATGGTGAGGTATTGCTGTTCTTCTTACCTATACCGGACGATGTATGGACATTATCGTACCAGTATTTCGCCCATACTCCATCTTCAGGTATTGCTCCAGGGCTCCAATGCAACATTCGTGGATTGTATTCAATTCCGACCTTTGTAAAGAACTGTTTGAAAACAGCTTCCGGATTTTTTAAGGTCTCGTCCGAATCCAGAATTAGACATTCTCTGTTAAGAAATTCATAGATTTCAAATTGTCGTTGAACCCCAATGTCTGTCATTTTAGGGTTGGGGATTACTTTGGCAAAAGAAGTGATTAACTCCTTTGGATCTCGAATGAGCAGCACATTGACATAATCATGTAGAAATTCGAGATTGGTATAGATGAGATGATGAGCCATATTTTTGATGAAAACATGTTCATGCTGTTTGTGCAGTTCATTTATCCATTCTAATACTCCTGAAATGTTCGTTGGTTGACTTTTAATTATTTCTTCTATTCCTGGA
>CAXEKM010000237.1:0-6275 GCA_963996645.1 uncultured Marinoscillum sp. | reverse complement strand
TTCAGTAAGGATACCAGCCAACTCAGCCAATCGCATTCTCACACCAAATTCACGCAGGTCAATACGAAATCGACTGTAACTACTGCCACACAGGTGTTAGAAAGTCAAAAGCTGCAAACATTCCTTCAGCTAACATATGTATGAACTGTCACACAGCAATCAAAACAGAATCACCTGAGATTGCTAAAATCTACAAAGCAATAGATTACGATCCATCTACAGGAGAGTACGGAGACAATACACAACCAATCGAGTGGGTTAGAGTTCATAACCTTCCTGATTTGGCTTACTTCAATCACTCACAGCACGTGAAGGTTGGTGGTCTGGAGTGTCAGACTTGTCACGGTCCTATCGAAGAGATGGATGTCGTATACCAATATTCTACTTTGACAATGGGATGGTGTATCAATTGTCACAGAGAAACCAATGTTAATACAAAAGATAACGAATACTACTCCAAGTTAGTGGAGTTACATAGTGAGCAAAGTAAAGAACCTATGAAGGTAGAAGATATCGGAGGTTTGGAATGTTCAAAATGTCACTATTAATCTAGCTTGAAAAAGGATATAGTCCAGCAATATGAAAGAAACTAAAAAATACTGGAAAGGATTAGAGCAGCTGAAAAACAGCGCTGAGTTTCAAGAGAAGGCAAATAAGGAATTTCCTGAGTACTTACCAATCGCTGATGGTGAAGAGCCATCTAGAAGGGACTTCTTGAAATTAATGGGATTTGGTATCGCGGCTGTTTCTTTAGCAGCATGTGAAACTCCTGTTAAAAAGGCCATTCCTTACGTGAAAAAGCCGGTAGCTGTTGATCCAACACTTCCAAACTATTACGCTTCTACATATGTGAGTGGTAGTGATTATTGTAGTGTATTGGTTAAAACAAGAGAAGGTAGACCAATTAAACTTGAAGGAAACAAACTTTCTACCATTAGTGGTGGAGGTACTACTCCTCAAGTGGAGGCTTCTGTTCTTTCTCTATACGACCAGGAAAGACTTCAAAATCCATCTATCGATGGTAAAAAAGCAACATGGGATGAGATTGATGCTGCTGTAGCTAAAGAACTTGCTGCTGTGAGTGGTAAAGTGGCTATCGTATCTAACTCTATCGCTTCTCCATCTACTCAAGCCTCTATCGATGCTTTGGTAGCGAAGTATGGAGCTACACATGTTTCTTATGATCAGACTTCATTCTCTGGTATGCTAAGTGCTTACGAAACTGCATTTGGTTCAAGAATGATGCCTCACCATGATTTCTCAAAAGCTAAAACGATTGTTTCTTTCGGAGCAGATTTCTTGGGATCATGGCCAAACAGAACTGCGAATAATAAGCAGTTTGCTTCAACTAGAAAATTGTCTAAGAGCAAGCAAGACATGTCAAGACTTTATGCATTTGAGTCTAATTTGTCTTTGACTGGTTCTAACGCAGATTATAGAACACCTATTAAACCTTCTCAAGAAGGACTTTACGTAGCTAACCTTTACAATGCACTTGCAAAGAAATTAGGAGCTGCTACTGTAAGTGTTGCTAAAGTAGAGGATGATGCAGTATTGATGAAAGCAGCTAACGACTTGTTAAAGTCAAAAGGTGCTAGCATCGTGGCTTCTGGATCAAATGATACAAACGTTCAGTTGATGGTAATCGCTATCAACGGACTTCTTGGTGTTTATGGAAATACAATTGATGCGTCTAAAGCTGTTAACCTTAGAAAAGGTGATGATGCTGCTTTTGCTTCATTTGTTAAAGGATTGAATTCAGGAGCAGTTTCAGGAGTTATCTTCTACAACTGTAACCCGGTATATGATCACGCACTTGGTGCTGATATCGCTACAGGTTTAGGTAAGGCTAAATTCACACTATCTACTTCAGATAGAAATGATGAAACTACTGCTTTAGTAAAATATGTAGCTCCAGATAACCATTTCTTAGAGTCATGGAATGATTTTGAGCCGGTTACTGGTTACTTCAGTTTATCTCAACCTGCTATCAAAAACATCTTTGATACAAGACAGGCACAGCAGTCATTCTTGACCTGGTCTGGAGATAATACTTCTTATTATGACTATGTAAGAGCTAACTGGGAAACTAACGTATTCTCAAAAGCGAATACTATAGAGTACTTCAACTTCGATGCTTTCTGGGACAAATGTCTGCATGATGGTGTATTCGAAGCTCCAGCTGAGGCTGTGGCAGCGGAATATGCTGTTGATGCTGCTGCTGTTGCAGGTGCTATTGCTAAGACATACAGCGCTAGTAAATCAGGTCTTGAGTTGGTATTGTATGTAAACAATAGTGTGGCCGAAGGTACTCAGGCTAACAACCCTTGGTTGCAAGAAATGCCAGATCCAATCACTAAAGCTACTTGGGACAACTACTTAACAGTTTCTCCAAAACAAGCTGCAGAGTGGGGGATCGAACTTGGAGATATGTCTACTCAGACAGTTACTTTCACTGCAAATGGAAAATCAGCCGAGATTCCAGTACTAGCACAACCAGGTCAGGCTTACAACACTGTAGGACTTGCTGTAGGTTATGGTAGAACAAAAGCAGGTAAAGTGGCAAACGAAGTAGGGGTTAACGCTTATCAATTCGCTTCTTTAGTGAATGGAGCCGTTAGTTTCACTGCTACTTCTGGAGTAAGTGCAGAACCTACAGGAAACGGTTTCAAGATTGCTCAGACTCAGACTCATGAAACTTACATGGGACGTGAGACTGTCGTACAGGAAACTATTCTTAGCAAATATCAAAAAGATTCTCAGGCAGGAAGAAGCTTCCCTAAGATTGCAACATCTGAAGGAATGAAGAAGCCTTATGCTATTTCCCTATGGAAAGGCCACGAGTATCCAAACCACCACTGGGGTATGATGATCGACTTGAACTCTTGTACAGGTTGTGGATCATGTACTATTGCTTGTCAGACAGAAAACAACATTCCAGTAGTTGGTAAAGAAGAAGTTCTCAATAGAAGAGAAATGCACTGGATCAGAATTGATAGATACTACAGTTCTGATGCGGAAGAAGGAGATTTGGCTGCAATGGAAAAAGCTGCTGAAAATCCAGAAGTGACTTTCCAACCGATGATGTGTCAGCAATGTAACAACGCTCCTTGTGAGACTGTATGTCCAGTTGCTGCAACTACACACAGTAGTGAAGGTCTTAACCAAATGACTTACAACAGATGTATTGGTACAAGATATTGTGCGAACAACTGTCCTTATAAAGTACGTCGTTTCAACTGGTTCAAATACCACGATAACAAGCAGTTCGATAAGAACACAGCGATGAACAACGATTTGGGTAAAATGGTATTGAACCCAGACGTTACAGTAAGAGCTAGAGGTGTTATGGAGAAATGTACATTCTGTGTACAAAGAATCCAGGCTGGTAAATTGGAAGCTAAGAGAGACGGAAGAAGACCAGTAGATGGTGAAGTTACTTCAGCATGTGCTAGTTCTTGTCCTTCAGAAGCATTGGTGTTTGGTGATATGAAAGATCCAAACAGCAGAATTTCTCAAATGCTTCAAATCAAGCAAAACGAGAAGAGTGTTGAAGCGAGAGAGCCTAGAGCTTATCACGTACTAGAAGAGCTTAGAGTAATGCCAAACGTTTGGTATTTGACTAAGGTCAGAAATAAAGATGTAGAGTCTAAAACTGAAAAAGCAGAAGCATAATACCTATGATAGCAGAATCAGCCATTAGAGAACCATTAGTAACCGGCGGTAAAACCGTACACGATGTTACTGTGGATATTTCCGGCAGAGTAGAACAAAAGCCAACCAAAACATGGATGCTTGCTATGGCGGTATCACTTGCAACATTAGCTGTAGGTGGTTACGCTGTAATGAGATTGGTTTGGGATGGTATCGGAATGTGGGGTCTAAACAAAACAGTTGGTTGGGCCTGGGATATCACCAACTTCGTTTGGTGGGTTGGTATCGGTCACGCTGGTACCCTTATCTCCGCAATCCTTTTGTTATTCCGTCAAAGATGGAGAATGTCGATCAACAGAGCGGCAGAGGCGATGACGATTTTCGCCGTAATCTGTGCAGCGATGTTCCCGGTATTGCACATGGGTAGACCTTGGTTAGGTTTCTATTGGGCACTTCCGCTTCCAAATACGTTCGGTTCATTGTGGGTGAACTTTAACTCACCTCTACTATGGGACGTATTCGCGATTTCAACTTATTTCTCTGTTTCATTGGTATTCTGGTACATCGGATTGATTCCAGATTTCGCTACCATTAGAGATAGAGCAACTAATAAAATTTCAGCTGCTGTTTACGGAGCATTAAGTTTCGGTTGGGATGGAGCTGCTAAAACATGGTCAAGATATGAGACGGTAGCGTTGATTCTTGCAGGTTTGGCTACACCTCTTGTACTTTCAGTACACACCATCGTATCTTTTGACTTTGCAACATCAGTAATACCTGGTTGGCACACCACGATTTTCCCTCCATACTTCGTTGCTGGAGCGATCTTCTCTGGATTTGCCATGGTATTGACTCTTTTGATCATTACTAGAAGAGTATACAAATTAGAAGATTACATCACGCTTCAGCACATTGAGTTGATGAACATTGTAATCATCATCACAGGATCTATTGTAGGTATCGCTTATATCACTGAGTTTTTCATTGCATGGTACTCAGGAGTAGAGGCAGAGCAGTATGCGTTCATCAACAGAGCTACTGGACCTTACTGGTGGGCATACTGGTCAATGATGACTTGTAATGTGATCTCTCCTCAGCTTTTCTGGTCTAAGAAAATTAGAACCAACATTGCTGCAACTTTCGTGATCTCAATCATTGTAAATATCGGTATGTGGTTTGAGCGTTTCGTAATTATCGTTACCTCTCTTCACAGAGACTTCCTTCCGTCTAGCTGGGCGATGTTCTATCCAAAGTGGGCTGATGTTGGAGTCTATATTTTCACATTCGGTTTGTTCTTCACTTTATTCTTTGCTTTCGCGAAGTTCTTCCCAGTGATTAACATGGCTGAAGTTAAAAGTATTGTAAAAGCAACAGGAGAAAAGAAACAAGCATAATGGCGCATACAAGTAACTATATCCTTGGTGTATACGACGATGAAGATGTGCTTTTAAAAGCCATCAAGAATGTTCGTGAAGGTGGTGTGAAAATCCACGAAGTATATTCACCATTTCCTGTACACGGCATTGACGATGTACTTGGTTATAAAAGATCAAGATTAACAATCGTAGCTTTCCTTTTCGGTTTGCTAGGAACATCTCTTGCATTGACCATGCAATTTGGTATGATGACAATTGATTGGCCAATGATCATTGGTGGTAAGGACTATGCTCCAGTTCCATCTTTCATTCCGGTTACATTCGAGTTAACAGTATTGTTAGCTTCTTTCGGAATGGTTGGTACTTTCATGATCATCAGCAATTTGAAGCCATGGGGCAAAGCAAAATTGTTCGATAAGAGAATTACTGACGATAAGCACATCATGGCTATCGATCTTGGAAATAATCAATTAGAAGAGTCTGCTATTGACAAATTGTTGAAAGATAGCGGTGCTTCAGAGGTGAACAAGAAAACACTTTAATGACAATGCTAAAAAGTATTAATAGACTATTTGTTTTAGGTGTAGTAGCGTCAGGTTTAGCAGCTTGTACTGCAGGTCCAGACGACACTGGTGTAGAATATGCACCTCAGATGTACCACTCAACTCCATATGAGCCTTTGACTCAGATTCAAAGTACAGAGGCTGGTAGTTGGTTAGACTCAAATCCTGAAGATGGACACGGTGAGTTTTATAACTCTAACCCATACAACAAGTTCGGTATGACTATGATCGAGCCTGTGGAAGGAACAATCAAAAGAGGTACATACCTGGCTGACAATGGAATTGACCCAACAGACTATGCAACTGCTGAGGAAAGATTGGTGAATCCATATGAAGGAAAGAAAGAAGTGTTAAAAGAAGGTAAGGAACTTTACTTGAGATTCTGCGAGCATTGTCATGGCGAAAAAGGTCTTGGTGATGGTCTTGTAGGAGCTGTATACAAAGGGGTAACAGCTTATACTTCTGCAACAGTGAAAGATAAGAAAGCAGGTCACATCTTCTGGGTAATTACCAACGGTAAAGGAAGAATGGGATCTCACGAATCTCAAATAAGTGTTGACGATCGTTGGAAGATCGTAACATATGTTCAAACGCTTCAAAAACAATAACAACGAAATTATCCATTAGAGATATGGCTGAAGAAACTTTTGAATTTACAGCGAAGACCAAAAAGAACCTCTTC
>CAXEKM010000236.1:0-11782 GCA_963996645.1 uncultured Marinoscillum sp. | reverse complement strand
CTGTGGGTGTTTGTTCGTCTTCCGGAAGTTTGCGATTAGCAATCTTTCGATCTACCTGCTCTTTGAACAACTCCTCCTGGTAGTCCCAGGTCTCTTTGTAGTCCTTCAAGCCAAGGTTGATAAAACGCGTTTTTTTATTCTGGTTAGTCACTTTTTCGTCAGTATTACTCTCCAACAGGATATTGCTATTGGAAGTTTCAAATTCATGAATTTCAAATAATGATCGGTTACCTGTTATCTTTATCAACGATGAATTCTAAAAATAAGGGCAAATATGGTGAAGATTTAGCGGTTTCTTATCTTCAGAATAAGGGATTCGAGATCATAGAACGTAACTATCGTCATCGACGAGGAGAGATAGATTTAATAGGCTTGCTCAATAACGAGCTATTGGTCTTCTTTGAAGTGAAACTGAGAAAACGCGATGATTATGGAGAGCCAGAGTCCTTTGTGTCAAGAGCTCAGGAGCGATCTATTATCAATGCCGCTGAAGAGTACATTTTTGGGATAGATTGGCACAAAGACATACGTTTTGATATTGTAGCCATTAAACCTGGAGAGGGTATAGAACACATTGAGGATGCTTTTTACTAAAAACATCCTCAATGGATAAATGTCTTATGCGGCTTCTTTGGCCTTTTTCGCTAGTTCTTTTGCTTCTTCTTTATTCTTGGAGTATTTGATGTGATCAGGAACTCCTCTTAGGTCCCAAATCAGTCCAAAGAAGGCGAAAGTTCTCAATACATAATAGGTAATGTCAATTTCCCACCAGAAGAATCCTTGTCTTGCAGAAGACTCATAGTAGTGGTGATTGTTGTGCCATCCTTCTCCTAATGTCAAAAGAGCCAACCACAAACTATTTTTAGACTCATCATCAGATTGGTATCTCTGTTTTCCAAACTTGTGCATGATCGAGTTGATACTGAATGTGCCATGGTATGTGATCACAGTGCTTAGGAAGAAACCTACAAACAACGCAGAGAAACCAGCTGTGGAGAACATCTCAAGGATACTACCTCCATCTACTATACCACCCAATGCCATAACCACGAGAGCAAGAATGAACGGTGGAACTAAATAATGTTTATTCAACCAAACTAACTCAGGGTATTTAGCAAAGTCACCAATCAGTTTATAGTCAGTTTCTTTATAATCAGGTCCGATGATCCATCCCACGTGAGAATACCAGAAGCCGTAATGCTTCATAGAATGCGGATCGTCATACGTGTCACTTGTTCTGTGGTGTACTCGGTGATGTGCAGCCCACCATAGAGCTCCTTTTTGAGCAGACGTTTGTGCCATAAAGGCAATCACAAACTGAAACCATCGGGATGTTTTATAGGATCTATGTGCGAAATATCTGTGATAGCCTCCTGTGATCCAGAACATTCTGAATACATAAAGACCGATACACAACATCCAATCAAAAAAAGTAGCTCCTGTAAACAGTGCACCTAATGGAAGAAGGTGAATCAACATGAAATTGATTTCCTGCTTAAGTTTAGGTTTGTTGAGCACTCTCGGCTCTGTAGATACTTTTGCCATTTCGTTCTGTCTTTAATGGTAATTTGACAATTACACGATACAAAGATAGTCATCAGGAAACTAGCAGCGAGAAATACCTGATCTAAATCATTGCCAGCAAGGTGATATCTATAAAATGTCATACATCAGGTAAAAGTTCAGAATTTAATACCTAAGAAAATTAGGTATAGTTTATTATATTTGATTTGTGGAAAACAAACAACTCATCAAAGGAAGTCTGAATGTCATCATCTTGAAGCTGCTCAGCGATCACGAGAAGATGTATGGATATGAAATTACTCAGCATGTCAAAGAGATGACTAAAGGTGAAATGCAGATTACTGAAGGAGCTTTGTATCCGGCACTTCACAAATTGGAAGCTGATGGCTTAATAACTTCTGAATCTCAAAAGGTGGGAGGTCGTATTCGAAAATACTATCTGCTCTCTGAGGATGGACAAAAGAGTGTGTCATCGCAAGTGAACGAGCTTGCCGGATTTTTGAATAACCTAACCTTATTACTCAACCTAAAGCCTAGCCATTAATGAAAACGATTACTAAAACAGAACTCGATACGCTCAAAGAATACCTTGGGACAAAGCCATTCCGATATGAGGAAGTTTACAATGAGGTAATTGATCATTATGCAACAGCCTTTGAGCAATCTGAACTGGGATTATATGATGTGATCAGAGAGCAGGACAAGCACTTTACGGATAAGAAAATAAGGGAGATCGATCAGCTATTTATTAGAGATGTGAAGCGTCAAATGTATAAGGCACATTTAGGCTTGTTTATTGGGTATTTTAAATGGCCTCAATTTCTAATGACACTGGGGGTTTCTCTACTTTTTTTCCTGGCGGGACCGATATTTTTCAATTATCAAATAGTAGCTCAGACGCTATTTGTGGTCTTTTACATTACTCCATACTTATTTATATTTTATGTCATGTTTGTGTCACGACGAATGGATCGGAAGCTGCCTGGCAAGATTGTAAATGGTAAATTAAGTCAGGTAGGACGCCTTGGTCTCTATGTGATTTTTTACTTCATCTTGGATCGACTTTACCTTCGAGTTATTCCAAATCCAGCGGATTCCATCTTGGAGGATAATATGTATCTGACTTCATTTGTTTTGTTGCTGGGTTTTGCCATTTGCTGGAGTAGTTATCAATTGTTTCGTTTGAAGTTTAAACCTGTTTTGGCCTGATGAGAGCGATTAAACCTGAAGAATTACAATACTTGAAAAAGCACTTGTTGGAAAAACCCTTCAAGTACGAAGAAGTGTATAATGAAGTGCTGGATCATTATGCCTCAGCATATGAAGAATCCGAGGAGACGCTTGAAAAAGTGATCAATGATCAGGATCAAAAATTCTCAAATAGTAAGATTGAAGAAATCAACTCAACGTATTTTAATGATTTAAAGAAGAGTTTGAGAAAGAGCCATGGTACCATTTTTATGGGCCACTTCCGATGGCCGCAGCTTGTTTACACCATTATAGCGGCAGCTGTATTGATGTTGTTATCTCCATATTTGATGACAAGTAAAGGTCTTGTGTTTTCTGTATTTATATTCCTTACTGTTATTCCTGCAATCATTGGCCTGTACTTGTATTTTTATTGGGCGGTAAGAAGGCTAAGAGGTAAAACGAAGCTGAAGAATGCTCACGCTGAATTGTTTGGAGTAGCATTTGGATTTTCCGTTACTTATATTCAATTACCACAATTATGTAAGCTATTTGATGAGAACTTTAATCTACTTATGTATAATTCAGTTCTTACGTCGGGCGTGTTATTTGTTGCGTTTATTTTGTTTCAAACATCTATGGCGATGATGCTGAAGAAAATAAAACCTGCTATCCTATGAAAATAATCACTACCCAAGAACTTGATCTGTTGAAGGATCACCTGATCAAGAAGCCGTTTAAATACCAGGAGGTTTTTTTAGAAGTTCTGGATCATTATGCCTCAGCATATGAGCAGTCCGACGATTCGCTGGAAGAAACGATAGTGAAAACAGACAGAGTGTTTCCGAATGCGAGAATTGAAGATATTAACTCACGCTATATCAAGGACCTGACTCGTCAAATGCGAAAAGCACATTTTACGTTTTTCACGAATTTCTTTCGTTGGCCACAAATCATTACTACTTTGCTAGTAATCGCACTATTTATGCTCTTTGCTCCTTATATTCAGGATTATAAACCTTTGAAAGTGTCAATATTTTTAGGCCTTGGAATAGTGCCTTTGTTACTGTTTTTTTATGCGGCAGTTAGGTCATTTCGTCTCCGTCAGCGTCTTCCTGGAAAATTGAAAAACGCTCATTACCATGCGTTAGGAGTTTTTTCAGTATTGACTCTTAACTACCTGCAAATTCAAACTTTTTACAAATTGTTTTCTGGTGTTGAAAACGGTCATGTAATGGATATTTCTCCTTATTTGACAGCCTTATTTTTACTCGTCGGATTGGCTCTTTGTAGCACCACTATCCAACTATTCAATGCCAAGGTCAAACCGAATATGGTTTAAGCCTATTCCGTTTCTTTTAGAATTTGGTTGATTAGATCTACTGTTTCTGATTGGTAAATATTTTGAAGGCCAGCAGTTACCATGAGCGTATGCCCAACCTGATTTTCGAATTCAGGTTTTTGGAATAGTCTTTCATTGTCATTAGGAAATGGACTTTTACCAAAAGCAGGCTTAAACATCGCATTTCTAACACTTCCATGAACATTCATGAAATCTAAAAACTGCCGATAGGTCATTCCTTCAAATGCATACCACTCCTTCAGGTTTTCGTAGTGCTGTTCCCAATGATGAAGTAATTCCTTCAGTTTTTCATTCTTGAGTGATTTGAGTTGGCCAGAATTTCTTAAGTCTGTGATGACATAAGTACTGGGATTCCAGGTTGGATTGTCATAAAGCTGCTGAATTAGAGTATCAATAATGATGGAGTCAGCAATTTTGTTTGAAGGACCAACCATCGATTGAATTTGACTGCATGCCCTGATTTTTTTGTTGAGACGAGTTATCTGCTTCTCTAGGGAGGCCAAATTAGTCTCAAACTCTTCATGAAGGTTCGTGATAATCTCTTGTTGCTGATGATTGGCTTTTACTTTTTCATTCCAACTATTGAGTAGGAACGCCCCAACAATACCAATGGTAATCACCAAAATTTCTAGAATGTATTCAGCCCACTTTTCCTTAAGGGTAGCTATTAGTTTTTTCATTAGTTGTATCTCCAGCTCGTCAGATCAGCTCCTTTTGGAGCACTTTCATTAATTCGTTTCATGATTTTGTCCACGTACATGGTGTTGTAGCGCAGGCGTGAAATATGATTTGGGTTTTCCTGATCACCATTCCAGCAATGCTCTGCCCGATCTCCATAGTCCACTTCGCCAGCGTAGTATGGGTCAGTGGTGCTCTCCAGAAACTCTTCCATAAGATACACTGCATTGTTGAGGTAATAATTGTCCATATCACCACAGTAGATATTGATTTTGCCCTGAAGTTTCGGGCCCAATTTGTCCCAGTCTCTTTCCAGAATGTGTCTCAAGTCATAGTTTTCTTTCCAGTATTCGGCTACTTCATGGTCTATTTCTCCAGTGTATTTGTCCCAAAGTCTCACTGGGTATCCATCCTCACCTTGCGGAGAATAGGTGGCTTCCCAAATGTCAAATTGTTGTCCTGATCTGGATTTGTCACCAAGAGCTAGTTCTCGCCAGTTAGAGTCTTTTAAAGAATAAGAAACATCACCTAGATAATCTCTATGTCCAGGTTTGGGAACTTCTTTGTGTGAGCTTGCATAGTAATAGGCATTCTCGTCTTCGTAAATGTTGTTGAGGCAATACTCCCTAAAGTCAATTGGGTCTGGGCAAGCTGCAAAGCATCCATTGTATTCGTCAGGATACATCACCTGCACAGCAAGGGCTTCCCAGCCACCAGTAGATCCACCATATAGGAATCTGGCCCATCCTTCGCCTATGCCTCTAAATTGTTCTTCTATGTAAGGAATTAGCTCGTAGGTGATGGCATCGCCATAAGGACCTTGACTAGCTGAATTAACGGCATAGGAGTCATCATAATATGGTGTTGGATGTTGAATTTCAATAATGATGAATCGGGGAAAGTCTTCACTGATCCATTGTAGGTATTGGTTATAGGCTTCTTGTTGCTGAATGATGTTGTAGCCAGAAATGCCGAAACGAGCAGAATAATCAGGTTCCATATCTGGGTCTGGTGGAGTGGTTCTGAAACCTCCAAAATCCGATGGAAAATGTCCGTGAAATATCATGAGTGGGTAGTGTGCTTCTGGGTGCTCATCAAATCCTTTCGGCAACAAGACATGTGCTCCCAGATACATCTCTCGACCCCAAAACTCACTCAATAGATCACTTTTCATCTTGATATGCTTGATCCACTCCGTATCTTCTGGTTCTTCGATTGGAGGAATTATCTGATCCATGGTAATGCTAAAGTTACCAGATTGACCTGGTTCGATTACGATCTTTTGGGGCGTGCTGTAAAGATTCCCCGGGGATCGGTTCCATTGCTGACCTTCACCATTGTCCATTGGTAGTTTTACGGTATGTCCTGTTGACAAATTAAAAGTCTCATAAGTGTGGAGCAATGCCTGCACCCAATATTCTCCCGGTTTTAAATCCGCTAGACTTTCAATAGGATAACCAAAATGTTCTTTAGAGAAACTGATGGATTGATTAGCAGACATTCCATCGACATTTTGACCAAAAACTAATTGTGTATTCGGACCATCACTTATCTGAAAACGAGGTTCTCTTGAGTCATCTGTGGATAATAGCAAGAACAGCCTTCCATCTTTAGCATCATCTACTAGTCCATCACTTATAGATATTTCGAAAGATAGCGAAGGTTCAGTTGGCTCACATGATGTGAATAGAATCAACAATGATAGAACTAGACATGATGCTGTCAAACGGGAGAGGAAAGGTTGGATCATTCTCCAATTTATCAACTAGAGTTGAATTAATCAAAAGGCTATTACTTGAGGCTCGTTGATATCCAGAAAGTTAGTTGAGAATATATTGCTAATATTTGCTTTCGTGTAGTTTGTGAAACCTGGTCGATGATCTACTTCTTAAACTTCACCTTCTTTTTCAAGTATTTCACTACGGCATCATATTCCGTGTTTTCTCTGTTGGAAAGCTTCAGGATTTTCTTTTTGGTGTAGAGGATTTTTACTTCTCGAAAATCTCCATTTTTGGTTTTAACCACTTCTTCATGCCAGCCTAATACATCCGGAACATTGATTGTTGTGCGCATCCTACTGATCGGGTAGAATGCCACGATCTTGTTGTCTCCGAATTTGACTACTTTGATAGCTCCAAGAAGTTTGCCCAATACCAAAAGACCAATGACCAGAACCAATGGAGTTAAGATCAACTTCACATAGAAGTATGCTGGTTCTTTCAATAAACTGTTGAGCAAAAGGAAAAACGAAGCAAAACACAGCACTAAAAAGATCGTCAACGCTGTGAGTGTTTGCGTTTTTGGCTTGGATACAATCATGAATTACTAGTAGTTGTATGTTCCAGTTTCTGTGATGATCTCTACTTCTTTCTTATCGGCAGCTTCCACCCGACCAACTATCTGAGCATCCACATTGAATGATTTAGAAATATCAATTACCGCTTGAGCATATTCTTCCGGAAGGTATAGTTCGTATCGGTGACCCATGTTGAATACCTGATACATCTCTTTCCAGCTAGTACCACTTTCTTCATGAATTAATTGGAATAGCGGAGGGACCGGAAGTAAGTTGTCCTTGATCACTTTTAGGTTCTCGATGAAGTGAAGCACTTTGGTTTGAGCACCACCACTGCAGTGAACCATGCCATTCACTTTGCCAGGTAGTTCAGTTAATATTTTCTTGATGATCGGGGCATAGGTTCTGGTTGGACTTAAAACCAATTTCCCAGCGTCTAATGGACTCCCGGCTACACTGTCAGTCAGTTTTTTGCTTCCAGAGAATACCAACTCCGTTGCTACAGCAGGATCATAGGCCTCTTTGTATTTATCACGATATACTTTGTCAAACACATCATGACGAGCAGAAGTAAGGCCATTGCTACCCATTCCACCATTGTATTCACTTTCGTAAGTTGCCTGTCCATAAGAAGCAAGACCTACAATCACATCGCCAGGCTGGATACCGTCATTAGAGATCACATCTGATCGTTTCATTCGTGCAGTAACCGTACTATCCACGATGATCGTTCTCACCAAATCTCCAACGTCAGCAGTTTCACCACCAGTGCTGATAATGTCAATTCCCTGGTCACGTAGCATTTGAAGAACTTCCTCTGTTCCGTTGATGATCGCAGAAATAACCTCTCCAGGGATTAGGTTTTTGTTTCGCCCAATAGTGGAAGACAAAAGGATGTTTTCAGTACATCCGACACATAATAAGTCGTCAGTGTTCATGATGACTGCATCTTGAGCGATTCCTTTCCACACCGAAATATCTCCTGTTTCTTTCCAGTACATATATGCCAGAGAGGACTTGGTTCCTGCACCATCCGCATGCATGATTGCACAGTACTCATCGTCTTTAGTCAATAAGTCCGGTACGATTTTGCAGAATGCCTGTGGGAAAAGACCCTTATCTACATTCTTGATCGCAGCATGTACATCATCCTTAGTTGCGGAAACTCCTCTTTGAGCGTATCTGTCAGACATGGAAATAATTTTTTGGCAAAGAAAAACAAAATCATCTGAACTTGATGGCAAGAGAGAGAAGGCTTACCAATACTGCGCAAAATAATACGAATGCAAGCCCCAAACTGAGGCTGTACCACTCAGCGAGAAGACCAATCAGAGGAGGACCGACTAAAAAGCCTGCGGTTCCTAAGGTGGTTACTGCGGCTATTCCTGTTCCAGAACTATAACCGGGTTCGTTGGCGGCACTGATGAATAGTACGGGCACGATACATGAGAAGCCCAAGCCGGTTAAAGAGAACCCAGCAATAGCGGGAAATGGACTGCTTGACAATACGGCAATGGTTAACCCAATACTGGATACGATTCCTCCATAAAGGACTAATTTCTTTTTGCCAATCATGGGTATGAGAGCATCTCCACTTAGTCGTCCAACAGTCATGAAAAGTGCAAATCCAGAATAGGCGACTCCATAGAGAAACGGGTCGGACTGGATAACATCTCGCATGTAGATGGCACTCCAGTCTGCAATGGCTCCCTCACTCAGCAATATGCAAAATGCCAAAAATGAAAGGAGTAGCAAGGCTCCTTTTGGTAATGCAAATACTTTGTCTGCTTGATTTTTAGCTTCTTTCAATTGGAATAATGTGCCAGAGATACTCAAAAAAATGAGCGCAACACTCACCGTTGTGCCAACCAAATGTGGAATAGTTTTTATTTCCAATCCCAGCGTAACACTACCAAATGCAGCTCCGAGCATGGCTCCAATGCTCCACATGCCATGGCAGGTGGACATTATTGGTTTTTTGTATGCTTTTTCAATACTCGCCACTGCGGCATTCATGCTGATATTCATCAAAGCATTCATAAAGCCGTAATAAGCGAGGGCTAAGGTTAAAGCCCAAAATGATCCGGCAAGCGATATGAGAATTAAAGAAAAAGTATGTAATAGACCACTAATTAGCACCGTTCTTCCAACTTCAAGTCGCGATATGATCCATCCGGAGAATGGCATCATCAGCAAGGAGCCTATTGGAGCTCCCAAAAGAGCTAAGCCTAATTCTGCTTCGGATAAGCCGATAGCATCTTTAATGTTTGGAATCCGGGTAATCCAGTTTCCAAACAACAGCGAATTGCAGGTAAAGACAAAGCCAATAAAGAGGCTATCTCTATGCTTGAAGAAAAATTTAAGATGCGTTGCCACTAAGCAATCCCAACGATAAAAGCTCTTGTTTCAATTGCTCAGGTGATTGAAAGTGAATCACCTGAAAACCTAATTTAGCTCCAGCCTCAATATTGTCCTTATTGTCATCGATGAACAGAGAAGTTTCAGGGTTGATTTGATATCGATCAATCATCACCTGATAAAAGGTAGGATCCGGTTTGATGAGTTTCTCAACTCCAGAGACGACAATACCCTCAAATCGCTGAAAGAAATCATATTCGTTGAACACCAAGGGGAACGTTTCGTGAGACCAATTGGTCAATGCGAGCATTTGATAGTTTCCAGAATCTGCTAATTCATGAAATAACTCTGAGGTCCCGGTGATCTCTCCACCAATCATTTCAATCCAACGATCAAAATATGCTTGAATTTCTTCGGAATATTCGGGGTATTTTTCTGTTAGCTCATCTACTCCTTCCTGGAATGGCTTGCCTGCATCATGCTGTGCATTCCATACTCCATGACATACTTCTGAAAGGAACTTCTCAGTTTCTTCCTCTGTGTCAAAGATTTTTTTGTAGAGGTATCTTGGATTCCAGTCAATGAGTACGCCTCCAAGGTCAAAAACGATCGTATCAATTTGAGTCATACTGCAAAATACAGGCTAATTCTTCAGATTAGTTTGGATCATTTATTCCAATAAGTGGGCGATATATTCTTTGTATTAAAAAATAAGCTCAGTAATTGGTTAAATTTATCCCTATGAAGCTTGAGGTCGAGGAAATAAAAACGGGTCCGGAAGAATCGTTTATGCTTAGGTCTTTTGATGGAGAACCAGGGTGCATGGATGACTATTGGCATGTACACCCAGAGTATGAGATCGTGTATGTGCACAATGGAAGTGGGCGCAGGCATATTGGGACTCACATATCTCAATATGACGATGGGGTGTTCCTTTTTTTAGGGCCTAATATTCCTCATTTACCTCTGAGTAATCAATCCAAGCCAGACAACTTCGAAGTGGTGGTGCAGTTTACTGACGAATTCATCAGTCAGAAACTAGCAGCATTTCCTGAGTTTGCAGCCATACAAGATTTAAAGCGTCGAAGCCTTTCAGGAATAAGTTTTGGGAAGGTCACGAAAGGAAAAGTTCTTCCCTATATTAAGCCAGATGCTAAAATGACTTCTAGTCAAAAATTGCTTTGGCTTTTAACAATACTCAATGATTTAGCTCAAGCAAAGGATTATGAGCTATTGAATGCTTATGGAGCCTTTACAGATAAGTCTCAAATGGATTATGATCGAGTCAGAACCATTTTCAAGAAGGTTTCTGAGCAATATTCTAAAGAGATATCACTTGATGACCTGGCTGATCAGGTGGGGTTGACCAAAAATTCGTTGTGTCGATTCTTCAAGAAAACTACAGGTAAAACCATCATTGATTACTTGAACGAATACCGAATCGGTATAGCCAAAGAGCACCTTGCAGATGGTGGCCACACAGTATCTGAAGTCTTGTATAAATGTGGATTTAACGATCCATCATTTTTCTATAAGAAGTTCAAGCAAGTAACAGGGGTCTCACCCAAGACTTTTCAGGCGGAATTTATTTCCCGGAACCATCATCTTCATCAAAGAAGCGATCGTACTCATCCACATTATTAGTGCTGGTATTCACTTCTACTTCTGGTTCTTCGTCTTCCTGCTCTTTCGGGTTGTAGCGAAGTACTTTAAATTCTGTACGTCTGTTTTTCTGGTGCTGTTCCTCTGTCGTTGCACTTTGTACAATTAGCTGAGTTTCCCCGTAACCTTTAGCGACAATTCTCTCAGCTTTGACTCCTTTACCAATAATGTAATCAACAGCTGACTTTGCTCTTTTTTGGGATAGATCCATGTTATAATCATCTGGAGCTCTGGCATCCGTATGCGAACCAAGTTCGATGAATATCTCTGGATTATCATTCATGATTAGCACCAGGCTATCCAATACCTTCGCAGCATCTGGACGAATATCCCACTTGTCTAAATCATAATAGATGTTGTTTAACACGATTGCCTTTTCAAGAACAATGCGGTCCATCATGATCTCGGTATTGAATGTCACATTGGTGATGAATTCGGTTAAGGTAGTTCGATCTACCGTTTTGTCCATGGTGGTAAACACCTTTCTTGTGGTGAAGTAGTCTGTTTTCTCACCTATCAGATTGTAGTCTTCCTCTGCGTAAACACGGAATCTAAACTTGCCATCTTCCGTAGTAAATGACTCACCAACTACTTCATCATTCTCTGCTAACAAGGATACTTTGGTGTTGGGAAGGACAATTTTATTGTTGGCATCATCCGTAGTGTAGGTGATACCCTCTACGAAGTAATTCACTACTTTCAGATCAGGATCT
>CAXEKM010000235.1:0-5114 GCA_963996645.1 uncultured Marinoscillum sp. | reverse complement strand
GTCTTAACATTGATCGGAAAATAAGTAGTGTCTCCCTCTATGTCATATAAGTTTCCTTTCTCAAACTGGTTGTACGGAGATACAATAACATCAAGTCTTTCGGTAATAGGTGACTCATTTACATTAAGCACAAATTCATAGGTTGCTACTGAGTCCACATTATCCGTCACCGTAAAAGAGAACGTAAGCTCTTTACCTGCCAGCGTATAATCCATATATAATTGACGATCATTCAATGTATAGGACGTAACAGTTGTATCAGGAGTGTACGAATTCACATTATAAGTGACCTCATCCATTATGTAAGTGGCTTTGAAGTTGGAAATACCTGCTGGCACATTCGTCTCCACACTGTAAATCAAGGTATCTCCCGGATCCAATGTGATTTGACTGACATTTTGATCTCCATTTACCGTCACAACCATAGATGGAGCAGCGGGAATTGGGTCTTCTATTGCATTTGGATCCTTACAGCCAATGAAGGCAGCAAATACACTTAAAGTAAGAAAAAATAGAAATTTAGTGGCTTTCATTCACTGTTGATTAATGGCTAAAAGTACATACAGTAGAGGGGAAATAAAAAAACCCCATCCAAATGATTTTGGATGGGGTTTTCTTTAATGTGAATGGTTATTACTCAGCGTCTTCCTGAATAATTACTTCAATACTGATTTGACCTGTTTCGCCATCACCAGCTACAATAGAATTCACTAAAATAAGACCTTTCTTGCTTCCACCATCTTTATCCGCGTCTGTTGCAAATGCAAGCACTTCACCAGCAACTAGACCACTTTCGATACCTGGATCAGAATCAGCAGCAGTTGCAGCTTCAAATGCAGCTTCGATTGCAGCAAAATTTGTAACCTCAGCGAATGCCGATGCATCAAGATCAGTTCTTCTAAACGTAGTGCTATTCAAAGTACCCCAAGCAGATTGACCGTAAGCAAATGGATAGCTAGCAGGGTCAGAAAGAGTTGCACCAGTGCTTGCTCCGTAGAAGTAACCAAAATCAATATTTGCTGACAAAGGATCAGAAGTATTGTTAATGTCATTCATTGAGTAAACTAATCCAGTGTTAGTACTGAAGAAAGTATCCGAATCTTTAGTTCCAAGTGGAGCAGCAAGAAGAATGGCTGTGTAAGTACGTGCAGCAGGAGATACAATATCAACTGTAACCACGTCTTTTGCAGTCAAGTTATTGCTATCAACAACTTCAATTGAGAATTCGATAGAAGTTCCTGCAGCAGCATCAGTAGTGATAGTAACCACAGTAGAGATTGGTTCAACTGTACCAGCAGTAACACCAATTTCTGTAGCTGAATATTCCTTGATGAAAGTACCATCACCAGAAATACTGAATCTATCAAAACCACCAGCAGCAGTGATCGCTACTGTTAATTCGATATCTTCTCCTTCTTCAACTTCACTAGCAGCAGTAAGTTCAACGATAGGAGCATCTGGAAGTGGTTCTTCTTCATCACCACAACTTGCTAAAAATGTCATTGACGCTACCGCCAATAGAATAAATGAGCTCTTAAGTAGATTTTTCATGTTTCGATTTTTGATTGATTATTAGTTATAAGACGATTTCATTAATTGTGTCAGCAAAATAAATGCAGATTGCATTAAATCCATCTAAAAAATTCTTAGAAAATTAAAATTTAAGCATTTCTCTTAGATGCTATTATGTACTAACTGACTTCTCTATTTTTAGTTTTAGGAATCACACAGGCTAGACACATATTTTTTAAAAACAGTTGGAATAACGTGGATTATTGATAAATTGATTCCTTAATTGCCAGAAAGTATAATTTTTCATATTTTAATGTTTGTTTTAGAATAAATACGATGATTGAAATAAGAGTTGTTGTATTTTTGAAGAATTGTAACATTTTTGTAAAACGGAGTCTAAACCGCTTAATCTAACAGAAAAAAACTGCTATGACCGATCCAATTTCACCAAGTTTGCTCTTAGCCTGGAACACCTACGGGCAATACTTAGCTTTTGCAATCGCAGGTGTTGGGGTTCTGATCTTACTAGGTCATTACCTAAAATTATTAACTACCTCCGATTTCAAAACGAGATATGATTACATCAACATGCACGAGATCAACCTATTGTGGTACGGCTTTGTGTTATTACTTGTTGGTGCTTCTTTATATGTTAACACGTTCCAACAAGAAACAACCTGGCTTTGGTTCTTCGTATGGGTATTCGTTAGCATCATGGTTGCCATGATTGTAGGAGTAATTGTACAAAACGTGCTAAAATTCTATTACCCATTCTTCATCGAAAAGCGTCTTAAGAAATTGAGATATACTCCAAGAGTTTCTCCGGAAGGTCGTAAGATGAAACTTTTGAGTGAAGAGGAAGAAGATGTTTATCTAGATGAAGGTATGCAGGCTGAGGAAGATGCATTCTCTGTTGACTATGATGTATGGATCGACGAAGTTTCTGGATATACTAAAATCGAAAAATATAACGGTCGTCTTCATGCACTTCAATGCCCTGAGTGTAACTACCAGACTTTGAAAGTGGATAGAGAAGAAGTAGTGCAAGAAGCTACTGAAACTGAAGAAGGCGAACTAATAAAGTACTTCACTTGTGGTTACTGCGGACACAAAGAAAGAAAGTCTTTCAACATTGCGAAAATCAGAACGCAAGAGCCAGTATAAGTGAAATCAAGGTCTTTATATATGAAACCTCCCAAACCGGGAGGTTTTTTTTATGCCTATAGCTTTATACAAATGTTTTGTGCTTCGGTAAAGAAGCGCAGAGCTTCAGATCCACCCTCTCTTCCAACACCTGATTCCTTCATACCACCAAAAGGTGTTCTTAAGTCTCGAAGCATCCAGCAATTGACCCAAACGATGCCACTTTCAATCTGATGCGCTACTTGATGAGCTTTTTGCACATCCTGAGACCAGATAACAGCAGCCAAACCGTACACCGTTGAATTGGCTTTTTTCACAGCATCTTGCTCATCCTTAAATGGTATTAACGTGACCACTGGTCCAAAAACCTCCTCTTGATTGATTGCACAATACTCATCTAATCCTTCGATCACAGTCGGGTCAAAGAAGTACCCAACTTGGTCTAATTGACTTCCTCCTGTGAGCAATTTACCTCCTTGTGCAACAGCATCTTTCACATAAGACTTCACTTTTAGAAGGTGGTGTTCAGACACCAAGGGACCTAAATCAACTTCAGTATATGGATCACCAACCTTGAGCTTTTTCACTTTCTCTACAAACCGATCTTTGAAATTCTCATAAATAGTTTCTTGAATAAAAATACGAGAACCGCAAAGGCAAATCTCTCCCTGGTTAGTGAAGGAACTTCTGACAGTTGTTTCTATGGCTTTTTCCAAGTCGCAATCGTCAAAAATGAGGACCGGATTTTTACCACCAAGCTCCAGGGAGACCTTTTTAAACTTTTGTGCAGCTGTAGTACCAATAATTCTACCTGTTGAAGTACCTCCAGTAAAGGAGATGGCTTTGATTTCCTTATGCTCTACTAGCTTTTGGCCAATCACTCCACCTTTTCCATGAATTATATTAAGCACACCGGCAGGAATTCCAGCCTCAATACATAATTCTGAAAGTAAGTAAGCAGTATACGGAGTGACTTCAGATGGCTTAGCAATCACGCAGTTTCCTGTAGCCAATGCCGGAGCTATTTTCCATGTCAGTAGATATAGTGGCAGATTCCATGGAGAAATACACCCCACTACACCTAATGGAGCTCTACGCGTATAGTTCACTGCAACCCCTTCCATTACATGAGCTTGAGTTGATTCATTGACTATTGCCGATGCAAAGAATCTAAAGTTAGCAGCAGCGCGAGGTATGTCAACAGCTTTGGCCAGACTGACCGGCTTCCCGTTATCTAAACTCTCCGCAGCTGCCAACCGATCCAGGTTTGCTTCTATTAAATCAGCAATTTTCAATAAGTACCTGGAACGTTCATCAATCGATAATTGACTCCAAATCGGAAATGCATTTTTAGCAGATGAAATGGCTCGCTCTAAGTCTTCTTCAGACGAATTGGGAATTAAGCTATAAACCGTTTCATCAGTCGGATTATAGTTATCCAAATAATCACCAACGATTGGATCGACCAATTCTCCGTTGACATAATTTTTGATTGTTATCATAACGAGCCTGTTCTACCACCATCCACCGGAATACTTACTCCCGTGATATAAGCGGCTTTGTCTGATGCAAGAAATGCTGCCAGGTTTCCTAACTCCTCTGGCAAACCAAACCGACCCGCAGGAATTGTTTGCTTCATCGCTTCCGCAGACTCTTCGGGAGTCACACCTTTTTTCTTTGCTGAATTTTCAATGATAGCATCCAAGCGCGTTGTACTTACTGCCCCAGGTAAAATATTGTTGACTGTAATTCCAAACGGAGCTACTTCACTGGATAAAGTCTTTGCCCAGGACGCCATCGCCCCTCTTGTCGTATTACTCACCCCAAGTCCTGCTATTGGTATTTTAACACTGGTTGAAATCACATTGACAAAGCGACCGTAATTTTTTGATTTCATATGAGGTAGCACTGTTTGCATAATCTGATGACTTGCATAAAGATGCATATCAATCGCTGCCTGAAAATTTTCGATTGTAGCTTCCGTGATTGGCCCAGGAGCTGGTCCTCCTGTATTGTTGATTACAATCTCTACAGGCTTCTCCTTCAATAGAGCAATCAGTTTTTCAATATCAGGCTTATCTAATAAATCCGCCTGCAGATAAGAATGCCCTGTTCCGGTCAATGTGTTTAGTTGAGCCTGTAGTTCTTCTTCATTTCGAGAAACAATGATCACTTCTGCACCTTCATCTGCAAGTGCTTTAGCTATAGCTCCACCAATACCTTTAGATCCGCCACACACAAGTGCCCGCTTATTTTTCAAATTAAAATCCATAGTCTATTAACCTTATGTCGTCTGTTTATCTGAACGATTTTCCAGTTTATTTATAACTTTTACCTCAGCAAAGTAATTTATCTAAAAAACCACAATCGACATGAGCATTAAAAGACCTTTCAACTTACAGAAATGGATAGATAACAACAGGGACTTGCTCAAGCCACCCGTTGGAAATAAAAACCTC
>CAXEKM010000234.1:0-1607 GCA_963996645.1 uncultured Marinoscillum sp. | reverse complement strand
TGTTAATCAGAAAGATGGTGTTACATTCGTTATTACCCTACCAATTATCACAAAAGAAGCTTAATGATTATAGGTTGTACATCTAATACTGATCTTATTTCTTAACCAGTTTCCAAATTTTCGTAAGGCCGTTTATGATAAGTAGCACGATAAAGCCTACGATTAGGCCGGTTGCAAATTCAAAAACGAACGAAGGAAGAGGAATGACATCTTCCAGATGATGAACGAAATGTAAATTATGAACAAATAGACCGCCTGAAACCAGGAAAAGTGCTATTGTTCCAATAATAGAAAGGCTTTTTACCACTTTAGGAAGCGCGCTAACGAGCAGATTTCCAACTTTGTCAGAGAAGGAATCATCCTCTTCGTTTAGATTAATCAATTTTAGTCCTAAGTCATCCATTCGGACAATTAGAGCCACAATACCGTAAACACCTACTGTAGCCAATAATGCAATGACCGTCACAACTGGGATTTGAATTTGAAGACTCTCATCAGGAACTGAGCCTAAGGCGATTATTATGATCTCAACCGATAAGATGAAATCGGTGATAATAGCAGATTTTACCTTTTGCTTCTCTAGCTCAAGAATTTCATCCTTAGATAGATTCTTTTTTTCTTCCAGTTTGGATGATTGCTCGTGAGGCACGAAAAACTCATACACTTTTTCAGCTCCTTCATAAGCCAAATACAAACCTCCAATGATCAATATAACCGTTATGGCTTGAGGGAGAAATGCGCTTAACAGAAAAGCTACAGGAAGGATGATGGCCTTGTTTAGTAAGGAGCCTTTTGTAATTGCCCACAGCACTGGTAATTCACGAGAGGATACAAAACCTGATGCCTTTTCTGCATTAACCGCCAGGTCATCACCAAGAATGCCTGCGGTTTTTTTGCCAGCAACTTTACTCATTGTTGCCACATCATCCATTAAGGATCCAATATCATCAAGTAGTGCAAATATGCCTGAAGCCATAGAGTCTGATCTTTGTGCGCGAAAATAAAAGGAAATTGTTAACCAATAGAATCATTCGCTGGTTGATTCTGATGAGTTAAATGCCAAAAAGCATATTTTGGTAAACTCTAAAATTTTTGAAGTGTTTACAGAATATGACAAAAGTACTGATTACCGGTTCGAATGATGGCTTAGGGTTTTTAGCAGCCAAACGATGTATACAGAAAGGAGCTCAGGTTTATATTCATGCTAGAAACCAGAAGAAGCTAGATAAGGCTGTCGCTCAAATTCCAGACGTAAAAGGTGGTTTTGTAGCTGACTTGTCTGATATACAGCAAGTACAAGAGCTTGCTGGTGAACTTAATAATGCAGGACCCTTTGATGCAATCATTCACAATGCAGGGGTATATCAGTCATCTTCCGAGAAACTATTCAGAGTAAATGTCCTAGCTCCTTATTTGCTCACAATCAGCGTAACAACTCCAAAGCGATTGATTTACCTAAGTTCTCAGATGCATAAAGGCGGTTCCTTTCCTAAATCCACTGATCAGTTAACCTATTCAGACTCCAAGCTTTGGCTGACCATGCTGATGGCCAGATTCAGTATTCAGTTTCCAGAATGTTATGTGAATGCAGTGGATCCTGGATGGGT
>CAXEKM010000233.1:0-4551 GCA_963996645.1 uncultured Marinoscillum sp. | reverse complement strand
TTTATAACCTCTTTAATCTTTTGATCGATACTCTGTCTCCAATCAATATTATGCTTTTTACAAACCAGGTTAATCTGTGGCTCTCTAAGTTGTCTTAAAATTCTTCTGAAATACTTATCTGCGATTTCTTTGCCTTTGATTTTTCTAATCAATGTTACAACTTCATCAGCAACATATACCATATTGGTTTTCTTAGAAAAAAACACCATTCCAAGGTTTCTCAATTCTGTAATTATATCATCGATTTCGAGCTGCTTCAAAGGAATAATCATATAATTGATCAGCTTAATCTCTTCGATCGAAAGCTCAAGATTTGTAGAGAGAGTATTAAGAATTGTTTGTTCATCAAAAGTGATTTTTCGCTCTTGATTGTTAAGGTCATCATTAACATAAGCTGTATGAACACAAGCCTTATAAATCAGATAATCTCTTTTTCTACTTTCATCTAAATCCGATTTTTCAGTACTCAACTCTGATTCGAAAACCTTAATCTTCTTTTTTAACTGCTTAAGTTCAGTATCATACAAACGAGACAACCAGTCTTGCTTCATAATACAATTACCATCCCTGATCAGAATATCTGTGAGTATATCCACTTGGGAGGTTGACTTCTGAAACTCATCATATAAATAGCTTGAGAATTCATTCTTTAACAGATTAAATACTCTAGAAATATTTAAGCTATCCATAGCTTTTAAATCTCCACTTGCATCATTAAGTATTTTATCAATTTCCTTAATCTGCTTTGGCTTATCAGCTATTAGATTGTCAATAATTTTAAGAAATGAGTTTTTCTCAAAGGAATTAAGATTATTAAGGATCTTCTCAAGTTTCATTTTTGGGCGGTAAATTGGTGAATGATCCGTTAATTTAAATAATATTGGTAAGATCCTAACCAACAGGCAACTACTTAAACGGATTATCCCCTTTATGGGTACTGCTATCAAAAACTCGAATTGCTATAACCTCCGCTTCGGCAGTGATTTCCCCTGATACAGAAGCTGTGCATGTCATGACTGTCTTCTTTCCTTTAACCTCTGTTACCTTGGCTCTCAGTTCTATGGTTTGATCATTTGGGGTAGGTTTCACATACTTCACGGTGATGGTGCCTGTTGCATATCGGTAAACTGGTTCACTTTCCAAAGAGCGGTCTTCTCGTCTATAGGCATCGGCCATGGCCGTTCCCATACAGTGGCAATCTATCAAAGTCGCCAGTATGCCGCCATTGAGTAGGTTGGCCCAGCCATGATATTTTTCTTGTGAATCCCAGTGGCAGACAGACTCTTCACCTTCCCAAAAACTCTTGATTTGTAAACCTTCTTCATTGCTAGCTCCACAGCCAAAACATACATTTTCGGGCATGTGGGACTGAAAGTAATCGTTATTCATGGTGTCGTTGTTTAATTGAAAACTAAAATTAGGCAATTAATGTCAACCCTTGAGCTGAGAGATCTCCCACGATGTTTCTTGGCTACTCTACCTCGTTTCACGATCTTTATTGCATCAAACCCAAAACAGATACCATGATTCACGTTTTAGACCTCAACTTTTTAGGCATTGATCACGCCATTGCATCATTCCTTATCGAATCATCTGCCGGACCTATTCTTATCGAAACGGGTCCTCACTCCACTTTTGAGTCGATGAAAGGTCAGCTGGCCAAGCATGGCTATGAACCTGAAGATGTCAAGCACGTGTTGTTGACTCATATTCACTTTGATCACGCCGGAGCTGCCTGGGCTTTTGCTGATCATGGAGCGAAAATCTATCTACACCCATTTGGCAAACCGCACATGGAAGACCCGACCAAACTCTACAACTCGGCCAAAATGATCTATGGTGATGAAATGGAGCGACTGTGGGGCGCGATGGAAAAAATTCCAGCAGACCAGTTGATTACTCCAGATCATCTGGAACAAATCACCATTGGTGACAAGACATTTACAGCCATTCATAGTCCTGGACATGCAAAACATCACATTGCATGGCAACTAGATGATATCATTTTTACAGGAGATGTAGCAGGTGTCAAGATAGGAGATGGACCTATAGTGCCACCTTGCCCACAACCAGACATCAACCTAGAAGATTGGAACCAGTCATTGGATATCTTGATGGAGCGAAAAGCCTCCTCATTGTACCTAACACATTATGGAGAAGTAACAGAAATCGGAGATCATGTTCATGAACTTCGAAATATGTTGACGGATTGGGCGAATTGGATCAAAGAAAAGTGGGAATCAGGACTTTCTGCGGATGAAATAACGCCACAGTTTTCTGAATACACAGCCAATCAACTCAGAGGTTTAGGTGTATCCGAACATGGAGTCAAGCAATACGAAGCTGCCAACCCAAGTTGGATGAGTGTAGCAGGCTTAATCAGGTATTGGAAGAAAAAGAGTCAATAATTCTTCTTTCCTTTCGTTTTTAAAGACTTGAAGAGAAGGGTGCCGAGGTATTCTTCTCTTATTTTTTCACCTTTACTAACCTATGGAAGATCGCCGCATTGATGAACTAAAAGAAAAACTGCAGCAGCTAATAAGCCAGCAGCATCAGATGTCCAAAGAAATCAGGGATTTACAAATAACCCTTGATTCACTTTCTAATAATTCTCTAAAGAAAGAGAAAACCATTCTCAGCTCAGCATCAGAACTATCTTCTGAATCAAAAAAAGAATTCAACACAGAATCAGCAAGCGTTTCAAAACCTAGAGTAAAACGAGATCTGGAGCAATTCATTGGAGAAAACCTAATAAGTAAGTTAGGAATCCTAATTACCGTAATCGGAGTTGGTATTGGGTCTAAATACGCTTTTGATAACAACATGATCAATCCACTAACCAGAATTATTCTCGGTTATGTGGTTTCTCTTGGCCTGCTAGGCACGGCACTCTTCCTAAGAAAGAAATATACTTCCTTCAGTGCCGTACTTCTTAGCGGATCTCTGGCCATCATGTACTTGCTTACATTTTCAGCCTATAATTTCTATGGATTCATTGACAAAGGCCCATCATTTGGGATCATGGTGATCCTCACCATAGCTACTGTCTACTCGGCGCTTCGGTATGACAAGCCTATTATTGGCCATCTGGGCTTAGTGGGCTCCTATGCCATACCGTTTTTACTTAGCGATGGTTCGGGACAGGTTCTCTACTTGTTTAGCTATATGGCCATTATCAATGCAGGTATTTTGGTTGTGAGCATCAAAAAATACTGGCAGTCTCTCTATTATGCTGCACTGATATTTACCTGGGTCATTTTCGCGGTTTGGTTTATCGATCAATATAGCACTGATGATTTTGTACTAGGCATCTCATTCGCTTCCTTGTTTTACTTACTGTTCTATGCAGCATTTTTAGGAAATAAGATGCTTTATAAAAAAGCATTTTCTCGGGAAGACATCTTTTTGCTACTAAGCAACTCACTAATATTCTACGCACTTGGTTTTGCGCTCTTTAATAAGCGATATGATGAAGATTATGCACTGGGTGGTTTTACATTCCTAAACGCTGTGGTGCATCTACTCGTCGCACTTTTTGTTAAAAAACTTGATAAAGGCAATGAGCCACTGTTTCGTCTGATTATTGGATTGGCTATTGTATACATTACATTAACCATTCCAGTCTTATTTGAAGGCACCTGGATCACTGTGCTTTGGATTGGCGAGGCAGTAGCACTCACCTGGGCCGGTCAAAACAAAGAAGGTCTTGCATACAAGCGAATGTCTTATGCTTTGATTTTATTGGCATTCCTGAGTCTACTGACGGTTTGGGAATCCAGGACTCATTCCACCACTCCATCAATCATTGCCAATAAGTATTTCTTAGTTTCGATACTTTCTTCTATCGGATTGGCAATCATTAATTGGTTGAACCAAAAGTCACATGTTTCACTGACCAAGTGGTATGAGCGTGTCATGCATTTTGCCAGTCCAGGTTTTTTGATCCTTTCGGTTTACATCTGTTTTCTGCTGGAAATAATCGCCTTTTGGGACGGATATGGTCATCCAATGGATTTCGAACTGAAGGAAATATGGATAATGATTTACTCACTGTGCTTTATTAGCGTTTTGACCCTTATCAATTATCATAAAATCAAAAATGAGCAATTAGCTTATGTCACTTTTGCTTTGACCTTTATAACTATTCCCTATCTGCTGAATACCACTTTGTCACTCAACCATCTTAGAACTTACTATCTGGAAACAGACAGTACGATAGGCATTCTATCTCATAGATATTTACTGTTTTTATCCATAGCGGCTCTAGTCATAAGCCTTAAACCGTACCTTACCGAAGGTATCATTAAGGCGAATCTCAAAATCGCAATTGAACTACTCTTTTTGTGCACGATTCTTTGGATCTCGAGCATCGAACTTGTCCACTGGCTAGATCTTGCAGGGTTTAAATCAAGTGATAAACTTGCCTTGAGTATTCTCTGGGGAGCAACAGCCTTAGTATGGATAGGAATTGGATTTAGGCAGTTGAAAAAACATATCCGAGTAGCGGCTATCTCACTTTTCGGCATAGCACTACTAAAATTGTTCTTTTAT
>CAXEKM010000232.1:0-4867 GCA_963996645.1 uncultured Marinoscillum sp. | reverse complement strand
TGTTATAGGAAAACTCCCCTGCGTTGTTGATTCCCGTGGTGGCCTCGCCATTCAAATTATAGGTTCTTGAACTGGTATCTATCCGGATAGCTTCACGATGATTGAGCATTCCATATGCACGCAAGTCCAATCCAGGAATAAACAGATCTTCTTTGACGTATTTCAACGTTGGGATTAACACTTTATCCTCAGTGGTCACTTCACCAAAGACATCTTGCATGTTGAGACCAGTCTGAATCTCTTTTTCGTTGCCAGAGGCGATCAATCCAATAAATAAGCGATCTGCATATGGTTTGTTGACCACTCCGATCTCTAGTTGAGCTGTTTTAGATACATAGGCATCGTGAAAACGATCTACATCTACTGTATCCACTTTGCCTGAACCATATGGTCGAGGCACTTCCACACCACGCATGCGGAAGTTGTTATCGGAATAATTGTAAAAGAGATTGGCATTGAAAGTCAGCCCTGTCTTAGCTTCCGTGTAGCGAGCAAGTAGAGAGGCACGGTGTGTATTAAATGACCCGATAGAATAGGAAGCGTTGATGAAATTACTCACATTCTGATCAGTAGTCACATTGACAGCTCCACCCAATGCGTCTGCTCCAAGGTGAACCGGCACCACGCCTTTGTAGACCTCAATCCCTGAAATCATATTGACCGGGATGTTATTGAGTGATAAGGAGGTGCCAAAATTATCCATCGGCACTCCGTCCAAAAAGAACTTCACTTGTTTACCGGTAAACCCATTCAACGAAAAGTCAAAAGCTGATCCCAGTCCGCCTTGTTCTCTGATACGAACTCCTGAAACAGTTCCAAGCACCTGATTGACATCCAAATTTTGGACTTTCAGAGGTTTTACGTCCACCACCGAAACTGCGTAGGGTTACTCTCGGACTTCTGCTGTTTCTGTTTTTCCAACAACCTGAACGGCACTCAGCTCTGTAGTGCTTTCCTTCAATTTAACTGGGTCAATTCTGGAAGATTTTTCCAGTTGAACCGCTAATTCTTGTTCTTGAAAACCAATTCCTGAAAACACAAGTGTCAAGGGACCCTTTGAGAGGTTTTTCAAACGGAAGTTTCCTTCAACATCAGTAGAAACTCCATTGCTACTTCCTTTTACCTGAACGGTAATACCTGGAATACCAGCACCCGATTGATCAATCACCTGACCACCAAGTGTCATTTGCCCCCAGGCAGTAATGCCAGAAGCTAAAAAAAGTATGAAAAGGAAGGTTGGTCTCATTTGCTCTTTTCTTATTTAGAATGTTTCTAAACAACAGTGCAAAAGTGTATTGGAGACGCTTCTAAGTCAATCGCTATTGGTGAGGGTTTTTGAGCGTACTAGATCTAGCTAGCCTTTATCCCTAGCAGTAGTCATAGTTAGCTATAAGTAGCACCACTAGTGACACTAGCACTAGTTAGCTAAGTTGAAATAAGACGGTTTGCCTCGTAGATCAGAATCCCTTCTGCCATTAAATCCACTAGTTCTAATGCTTCATCGACGGATAAGGCTATGCCCACAGTGGAGAAATTGTTTTTAAGAAGCACTTTGTGTTCACGACCTATGACATATTTGAAATCCTCCTCACCGAGTGATTCTAATAGATCAATAAAACTTTTGTAGTCAGCTCGCTTGAACAACATACAGGAGGTATTGAAGATCACCGAAAAGTGTTTGCAGTTTTCACACCAGTATACCTGTCCATTGGAAGACTGACTTAAGGTATTTTGATTTGGGTTGACACACATCTTTTTAGAAATTAAAAAAGGACAGGCCCGAAGGCCCATCCCGGACTGTAAAACATCGAAACTAGAATATCATAAAGCCTATTTGAGAGCTAATAACTCTTCATTTTTTAGGTGTAGACGGATGGCCTCACGTATCTGATTTTTGACAATATCAGAATTGTAGGATTCTTTGTTCACTTCTTTACCCAGAGCAAAAAGACGTTGGAATAACACTTTATCCTGAACTTTCATGTTGATGGCAATAGTCTCTTTGGTTTGGAAAAGTTCATCCCAAACAGCTCTTACATCTGCCCAATAATGATTGTTATCAGCCCACCATTCTTTTGCTACGTTGCATTTGGAATCCGCTGTTTTCGTGTAAGTATTCCAACCCTTTTCCCAGGCAAGCAATTCATCATTTTCAGCAGTACGTATCACCTTTTGATTGTCCTGCTCATGCACCCAACCATAATCCGTGATTTCCTGACGGTTTTTTCTCACCATCACATTGTAATCACTTCTTTTGGAATGTTCACGTCGAGGCAATGGAGCATCTGCATAGCTCTCCCAGTAGTTTTTGCCATCCGCATGAATCCAGGTTCCGGAAGCTTCATATCGAGGACTATCATCAACCTGATATACCTTTTGAGTCCACTGACCTTTCACGACCTTTGAATCCAGAGCCTGATAGTTCCAGGTACTGTTTTGATCGAAGGTGTACAGGTTGGTATTTTCATACAACCAATCCTGTCTCCAGTGCTTCACGATCATCGAATCACCAACAATCAGTAAATGCTGCAACACTAACTTGTCCTTGCTTTCTTCTACCGCAAAAACGTATTCTAATGCACCCGCTTTGTAGTTGTCATGGTATTCATAGTCTTTTTGAGGACTAAAAGTCTCCGCAAAATTGAACTCAATGTCGTAACATCCACACATGGATTTGATCGAGGCGATATCTGCATTTTTTTGTTTTTGGCTATAGGCCAATGTGGTCAGCGTTAGTAGACCAATGATGAAAAGTTGTTTCATTTCTTTAAGTCGTTTTGAGGTTTAGAAAAACAGGTTTCAGTTTTGGATATTCATAGGCGATTAGACCGATATTGGCCAGTAGATATAAAGCTGTCAGCAAGAGCTCACCGCGCTCGTGAGGTTCCAAAAACAGGTGAAACAGGAAGATGTGAAGGGTCACTGGCACAAGCATCACCGCACCCAGCAGTGCAAATACCTGGCTGAGGAGCAATAGACCACAAACAATTTCAGTTACTCCAAGTACCGGCCAGAAATAGCCAGTTCCTTTCATGCCGCCGATGTATTCTTTGATTTTCACCACATGCCCAGGTAATTCTGCGGCAGCTTCCGTTTTAGGCCGTGGTGGTTTTGGAATAAATTTTTGGACTCCTCCATACACGAAGAGGAGTCCAAGAGCAATTCGAATGAGGAATACGAATATTCTTAAAGATCTTTTGTTCATTCTTATAATAGTTCGAATTGTAAATCAGTATAGCCTCTTTCACCACTGGCATCAGTCAATGAAAGAAATTGAATCTTGTAGTGATTGCCCTGAGAGTCTTTCAAAACAAAGAATCGGTCTTCGTAGACTGCCGGGCCACTAGTTGGACCACCTCCAGCTCTCCATTCTGCACCAATTGCATCTGTGCTGGTACTGAATTCCAATCCGTCAACATCTGTTTTAGCAAACGCCGAATACTCCAACTCAGTAACTACGGCTACTTGCGTATCATTTCGATTGATCAAGATGTAATCTTTGAACCCATAAGGAATAGCCGCCGCACCGAAAGGATAGCGTAGTGCGTAGGTACCGTAAACAATGTCCCAGGACGCTTTTTCAGGAATAGTAGTTACCTCACCATTGTCCAGGTCAAAGTGAACAAAATTGAAAGCCGCATTTTTGCTGATTTCAGCGGTAGTGAATTCTTCTGAATCAATATCTGCATATTCAAGTGTATAGCCCGATTCTGTGGAATAAACTCGGACTTTCTTCCAGTTTCTGTCTTCTCCATCTCTTTTGATAATGAACACTTTTGCATCATCAGAGGTGGCGCTTATTTCCCCGAATGCCGTCAGAGAAAGATCACCAGACTGATCATCAATCCAAACCGACGCGCCGGCAGAAGGATCATAATTTGGTACAGACATCACAGCTGCAAACCCTAACGTATCGTCAGCAGACACGGCAGCCAAATCAGTAACATCCAATACTCTGGCCATTACATTCGCCGCATTATTGACCGTCACACGATTGTCAGAACCCGAATAAAACCCTAAGTCCCAGGAGTATTTATCTACAGCCGTTTGAGTGTTTTTACTAAAGTCAAAATAAGCTTGTTGAGTGAATTCTGATCCTCCTGCATCGAGTGTAACCTGACCGGACTCAGCGATGAAATTCTCACCGAATGTGATTTCAATTGTACCATTCTCGCCTACTGAAAATTCATCATCAGCCATTTCGGCAATGGTGAAGGAAATCGTTTCATCTTGCTCAATATTGAGACCCGAACCAGCAGTCACTGTAAAAGAAACCGATTCTGCTCCGGCTGTATAGTCAAGTGAATAGCTACTGGTTGATTCCGTCAAATCCGTATAGAAATCTGCATCATCTCCATAATTCAGATTTCCAGAATTAAGTATCAAACCAAGCGTCCCTGCATTTTCCACTGAGCGGGAGAATACTATTGTTACTTCTACTTCGGTGGTAGTACTGGAAATGCCCGCTTCCGTTGATGCAAAATTGATATTGATTGGCACCGGAATAGGATCGTCCTCATTGCAGGAAACCAGAAAAATAGTGGCTACAAGAATAGCTGATAGTATAAAGTGTTTCATTAAATGTTATTGTTTTGAAAATTGATAGTTGAGTCGCAGCAACCAGGAGCGCCCATAAGCGATGGATGTAGCACCAGTGCCACCGCCATGAGCACTTCCAGAAGTAAGGTTACTATTGACCGATGTGACATTCAGCAGGTTTTTTACACCCGCCGTTAATTTGAAATTCTTGATGGTTCGGGTGAGATTAATATCCCAGAAATGGAAATCCTCCATTTGACGAAGTTGGGGCAATGATTCATCACCTTCTTCTACGAGTTGATAGCTCTTATTGGCTCCAGTATATCGG
>CAXEKM010000231.1:0-11058 GCA_963996645.1 uncultured Marinoscillum sp. | reverse complement strand
TTAATGAGAAGTGATTAATAACGGCTTTAGTTCTCCTCTAGTATCAATTATTTAATACTCCAGTCAAAGGTGTTCTGATTTGTTAATCTACGAGCTGCACGTAGCGTGAAAATACGAATTTCACTTATAGTCTAAATCCACCAACTCAACTAGTAAATCCAATAGTCCAAATAAAATGAACCGGACTCCAATCCATCCAATAATAGTTTCGCATCATCAAAATATCACTCATGAAACTACAAAATTGGATCACGTTGGCTTTAACCATGATTACATCCGCAACCACAGCTCAGGATGTAATTAATGGTTATGCTGAGGTAACAAACATCGTTGGAACTACCGTAACCCTTGGAGAAACAGATGAAAGTGCTGCAAGTTTTCAGGTAGGAGACAATGTAATCATTATGCAAATGCAGGATGACGTTATTGGCACAAATACAGGAGATAACGCATCATTCGGAAATGTACAAACTATCGGTTCAGCTGGACTCTACGAAGAAGTAGAAATTACCAGTGTAACTCGTGCAGGTTCAGTAACTGCCTGGACTGAAAATTTTGAGGGTACAGTTAAAGGGGCAACAGCTTGTTTTTATAACAACTGTAATCAACCTTTTATACAGGCATATGGCGGAAGCAACTATATGGCTGCTCAGAATACTGGTGATGGGGTGGCTGCCTGGTATTCTGAACTTATCGATATATCATCATATGATCATGTAGATTTAAGCATTTTTGCTGCTCAATACGCATATGCTGGAACGGATCATATTTATTTGGCATATGAACTAGATAATAGTGGTACAGCGATTATTTACGAAGATCTATCAGGAAACTTTACCTGGGAAGATTATGAAGAAACAGGTATTAGAGGAAATACTCTTCGTATCTACGTGTTTTATATTGCTGCCGCTGGACACTATGGAGCTGTAGATAATTTATCCGTAACTGGAAATTACGGAGCAACATCAGTTACTCTGGCCAAAGCATTGGATAACAGCTATTCAATAGGAACGAACGCTTCCGTACAGATGGTATCCTTTCCAAAATTTACCAACTATACTACTACTTCTGATTTGACTGCAAAGGCTTGGAATGGAACAATTGGAGGAGTATTTGCTATTGATGTGGAGAATACCCTAACCCTTCAAAATAATATCTCAGTTGATGGACAAGGCTTTTTGGGTGGTAGTGCTAGCCCTGTTGAAAACTGGGATGGTTGTACTTCCAATATCTACAGACTTGATACAGATGGATATGGTCAAAAGGGGCAGGGAGTTTATAAAAGAACTGACGCAACCTACAGAGCCGCCAGAGGTAGATTGGCGAATGGTGGCGGTGGTGGAAATCCTCACAATGCTGGTGGTGCTGGTGGTGGAAATTACACAATAGGTGGAAATGGAGGACCCGGATACGACGGTTCCGCAGCTGGATGTACTACAAGTGCTGGAGGAATAGGTGGTGCGGACCTTAGTGATTACATTTCTGCTCAACGAATTTACCTGGGTGGAGGAGGTGGCGGCGGCCATCAGAATAACTATGTTGGTTCAGCAGGTGGAAATGGTGGAGGTATCATTATCATACGCGCAAATGAAATCACAACGGGAGGTACATGTGGTACTGGAAAATTTATAACTGCAAATGGAGTGACAGCAGGAGATGCTGGAAACGATGGTAGCGGTGGAGGAGGAGCCGGAGGTTCTATTTTATTTCAGGTTGAAAACTGGAGCTTATCAACATGTACACTTAATGTAACTGCTACTGGAGGAGCGGGTGGTAATGTAAATGATGCAACAACACACGCCGGAGGTGGAGGAGGAGGAAAAGGTGTAATTATCTTCTCTGGAACAGTGCCTGGAGCCAATTTAAACACAGACTTAAGTCAAGGATCTGGCGGTAGTAACAATAATACAGGCGGCGGATCAACTGCAGATGAGGGAGGAACATCTCCATCGAATCCTTCAGCTGATTCGGATGGAGTTATCGAATCTGAAGAAGGACCGTTACCGGTTGACTTGCTTTATTGGAACGGAGCTGATAAGGGAAGCTACAACCAACTAAACTGGAAAACAGCTACTGAGACAGATAATCACTACTTCACAATTGAAAGATCATTTGATGGTGAAACCTGGGAGACTGTAGCGTTTGTAGAAGGACACGGAACGACCAATATGCCATTGGAATATCAGTTTGATGATCATATCAATGGAAGAGGTTTGGTTTACTACAGACTTCAGCAAACTGACTTTGACGGCACAACGGAAGTATTTGATGTGATTGTAATTGAGAATCTGGAGGATAATGTAAACCTTCTACTGTATCCGAATCCAAGTGATGGATACTTCACTTTACAGTCATCAGGTTCACTCGATGGAGCTCAATGGAAGCTCATGGATCTAAATGGTAAAGACATAGCAGTGGATGCTATTGAGAAAGATGGAAAAATCTTATTTGACATGAACACTAAAGCTTCAGGTCACTATCTACTAAGAGTGTCGCAAGGAAGCAAGACAGAGATTTTTAAGGTGATTGTACGGTAAAAAAGCAATCATCAGATTAAGCGAGGGCCGGCACTCAATTTTGGGTGTCGGTTTTTTTATGTCTGTGCAATCAAGTTAGTGCTTATTGATAACTGATTCGATAGGTTATTTGAATAGTGATTTTATTCAAACGTCTCTGGCGAATTGTACTGTAATCATCAGAATAGGTAATTGTTGCCTCAATTTTTTGGACTGAATATCCCACTTTGAACTGAAAGGCATACCGGTCTTGTGCGATGTGGTAACCTACTCCTAACTGATAATTATATCCACCGGAAAGGCTGAATTGCTCTTCATATTCCTGTGTGGCTTTAGCAAATCCATAGCCAGCATTTCCATAGACTAGCCAGTTTCTATAACTCCTTCCAAAGTGCGCCTGGTATTCAATGGATGTAGGATAAACAGTATATTCTTTATAATCAACTATTCCGGTTTGTAACCCAATATTGAATAAGGTATGAGCATGATAAAACTGACCAATATACCCCGCTGGGCGCATTACGGATGGTGCTGAAGAACTACTTTTCCCACTTACTATCCCGAAAGTCAAATTGGTAGACATGGACCTTACAGGACCTGTTCTTAGGTACAGGAGTTTCTGGTTGTGCCTTCTGTTTGGATAAATTTCATTTATGGCCTCAAACGGAACCAGGATCATGACCTGGCTAATTTCTATGCGAATGGTATCTGAAAGTGTGTCGTTTGCAATGACTCCTTTCAGTAAATTGCCATTATTTAGAAATAATCGGTCATTTTGAGCTTGTAGCGAGAGTGTTACAAGTAGAAGAAAACAGCCTAAATACTTCTTCATCTACAGGTTCTTATTGAACTCAATGGTGCTCAGGTAGGTAATATCTCCATCAAACTCGTTGCAGTGATACTGCTGCAATCCATCTTCTCCAATGAGCATGATGTTGCAATTGAATGCAATAACATCATAGGCATGAATATCTCCGTAGTGTTTTATCAAATTATTGCCGATTTGCATTACGTCGCTGGCATCATAGATTTTAAGACCAGCTTCTCCATCACAGATAAATAATCTTCCATCAGAGATGCTTAGACCATGAGGGTTGTACATTGGGAACGTTGAAGTCAATGTTGGAGTAGATGGGTCTTCTATATTGACGACTTCCAGCTGATTGGTAAATCCTGCACACGAATTACCCGAACGTAAAGTGACATATGCGTATTTTCCATCTGTAACGACCGGATCGCAGCTGTTTACATGTGAATAGTTTGAAAGTTCAACTGGGTTGAGGGGAGAACTTACGTCATAAATGTACATTCCATTATTGGCTCCTATGAACAGCATATCATCATATGGGAACACTGTTTCGATACCCCAACCAATTTGAAGTTTGGTTCCTAACATTGGTGCTGATGGAGTCGTAATGTCAGCTACTCTCATCTCAGAATCGTCAATCATAAAAAGGTGGTCATTATTGATAGTAAACCTGGCCATAGAACCGCCAATACCCGGAGAAAATGATGAACCAGACATATTAGCTGATTCTGCGAACGCCATATCTACAGCAATCCCTCCGGAATAGCGATATCCCCAGCCGTAATAAATCAAGTCACTCCCATCACATTCTGTACTGATTTGTGAAGTAGAGGTAGTTTCTTTCCAGTCGGTTACAATCCCGTCGTTATCCGCGTAGTAACCAAATGAACTATAGTTGGGGAAAATGTTTTCAAGACGCTTGATTTCTTTTGGATTGTTGAGGTCACTAATGTCTAAAACCACTAAATCCACATAACTGTCTACAAATAAGTAACCATCTACGGCTGCTAAATCGAAGTTGCCGGGGATGTTAATAAATCCTATGTTTTTGGGATTGACTGGATTGGTATTGTCTATGATGTGAATGCCTTCATTCGGTTCATTGATGAGTAAGTGATCATTAATGAAGTAGATTTTTCCAGACTGCTTAATATCTCGAGATTCACTTTTCTCAATTGACTGTCTTATCTCCTCCAATGAGGTGAATACAGGTTCGTAATATTTATAAGATGATACAGTTTCGCATGTATCAGTACAGCCAAAAAGTATAGATGTTAGTGCAATAAGTGTGGTTGGAATTAATGCTTTCATAGTTTGGTGATTTGTAAGCATTGACCACATAAATCGTCAATTAGTTGGAATGGCGTGGAAAGATTTTGGGTGCAAGTGGTTAGTTTATAGTGGTTTAGTGAGCTGTTATTGAGTTGAATTCTTCCCAGACATTGATTTCATGATTATTACAAATGCCAGCAATTGGTGCAATGACCATGTGTTTGAAAGTGTTTTCAGAACCCGGGACAACTGGGTTGTAATGTTCGAAATACGCATCGAAAATACTTTGATGTACTTTATAAAAAATGCCTGGATCTACTTCTTCAAGAATCATTTTTTTCTCTTTCGCTTGATTGAGTAAGTCTAGTATCAAAGCCTCAATACTGTTGGTGATGTCCAACATGAAGGTATAAACCTTTTGATATTGACGACTTGATTTCAAAAGAAAGGTAGGGTTGAGCCGTTCTACATACTGATATCGGAGAGCGGTTAATTCCAGAAATTGACGAATAGGATTGGAAGGTTTTTTAAGTAATAGTTCGACCTCTTTATTCCATTCCTTGCTGATGCGTTCAAAGAGACTTAATACCAATTCTTCTTTACTATTGTAAACTTGATAGATAGTCTTTTTTGAGACACGAAGTTCTTTAGCAAGATCATCCATATTCACACTTTTGAGACCATAGCGTGTGAAAAGTGTTAGTGCTGATTCTTGTACTTGCTCTTTAGAAATCATGAGTCCTTTATTCCACTAAAATTAGGGAAAACGACTTTAACTATAGTTCCTGATGGAGAATTTGAAGAGTATTTAATCGTACCGTGATAGTCGGCTATGATTTTTTGGGTGATAGATAATCCGAGTCCCGTTCCTTCATTAGGCTCTTTGGTAGTGAAAAACGGATCGAAGATTTTATTCATGTTTTCGGGCTTTATTCCGATGCCATTGTCCTTGATTTCTGTGGTAATATTTGTTTCAGTAACAGTGGTTATGATCTCAATTTCACCTATTTCTTTTATAGCCTGTACAGCATTGTTAAGAAGGTTCAATAATGCCTGATGAAGTCTACCTTCATTGGCTTCAATGATAGCTTCTGGATCGTATTGCTTCATTATTTCAATCCGATACTTCCATTTGTTTTGAAGCATAATCAAACAGTCATCAATGATTGAATTGATATTACACTGTGTGGTTCTGAAATTGTCAGTACGGCTGTAAGTGTTTAGACTTTTTACAATTTTAGAAATCCGATTGATGCCGGAATAAATGGATTGGAGAGGTTGTTTTATTCCCTCATCATGTGCTGATAGGTGTTCTGAAGCGTAAAGGTCAATACCCGTTACGCCACCCATAATAAAGTTTAATGGGTTGTTGATTTCATGTGCGACACCTGCTGTAAGGATTCCCAAAGAGGCCATTTTTTCACTCTCAATGAGTTGATGCTGAGCTGTTTGTAGTTGGGTGAGTGTTTGTTTTAAGTATTCACTTTGTCTTTTTAGTTCCAGGTTGCTTTGTTCTAATTGTTGGTTAGAATTATATAATTTATCATTTAACTGTTTGGATATTGTAAGAGCTGCATTGAGTTCTTCGGTTTTTTCATCAACAAGTTTTTCAAGATCTGTTTTATGTTGTTCTAGTTCCTTAAGTACAAGGGTCAGTTGGGTAATATTTCTTCCTTCGGGGATAATATATATGAGCTCCCCTGATTGATCATATACAGGTGTCAATGAATGGTCAATGTGAGTGATTTCACCATCAATATTCAGGTGAGTGGTCTGGAATCGGCATACTTCTCCATTTTGCACTCTTTTTATGGCTTCTTTTAGTTTTTCTTGTTCGGTTTCAGAATGAGTCCACCATGGTGTTTCCCAGAAATATTGACCGAGCATAAATGTAACATTTGATTCTAATGATTTGGCAGATGCATCATTAGCATCTAACAATCGACCTTCATGATCAAGTAATCCAATGAATGTAAACGCGTTATTGTAAATAGCCTCAAACTTGCTTTCTGAAATTAGCCGTTTATTGAGCTCTTCTTCGAGCATTCCAATGTGAAGTGAAAGGATCAATAGCGGTAAGAATACAATTTCAAGAAGATCTTCCCATTCATCTGTCTCAGGAGCTAGATTAAGGTGCTCCAGGATGTTGGTGAATTCAGAAAGTGATAAAAGACTTACAGCAAAAAGGAGGGCAATAAGACTCTTATTCGGTTTTTTGAACAAACGAACGGTGATCAGCACAACAGCTAGTGTAAGGGCGACAAAGGAGAGTATGTTGAGCATGGAGATCATTTGGTCCAAAAGAGTTCTCGTTTATAGACACTTAATAATATGGCTACTGATGCTAAAAAAGTGGAAAAATGTTCAATCAGGTTGAATAGTTCTGGGAGAAAGTAACCTTCTAAAATGGTAAAAATCTGAGAAATGAAGATCATGACTATTGCCAGGAACCAGAAGGTTTTTAGAGTCCTGGATTGGGTCTTTACCAGGTATAACAAATAGATGATAAAGACGATGCTTAGTATTAAATTGATTAATTCTTCTGGTTGAATCATGAGTACTCAGAATTATTTTATAAAAGTTACACAAATCTTGTTTCAGCTGAGTTAAAATCAGATTAATATGGATTTATACTCTACAAATCATCTCAAATTTTGGACTAATCAGATTGGTGTGATTTTGAAATTGCAAAAAAATCAATCAGATTAGCTGTACAATTATCAATCTTCTTAAAATCAGTGGCTTTTTCTATAAACTTTGGAAATGAGAGCGATTTGGTTGCTCGCCTACAAAAAGGTGATGAGCAAGCGTTTGCTAAATTGTATGAAAAATATGCTTCCAAGATTTACAATATTAGCCGCAAGATGGGCTTGCTGCATGAAGATGCTGAAGGCGTAATTCAGGAAGTCTTCATGAAAATCTGGCGCAATCGTGACAACCTGGATAGTTCTCTTTCATTTAATGCCTACATCATTTCTATAGTTCGAAGCATTGTTATCAAGCAATCTAAGAAAAAGGCACGCTTTCTCGCTTTTCAGCATTATGCCATTACTTATTGGCCTGGTGATACGAATGAAACCGAAGAATATGTGATCTTCTCAGATTTGGATGAATTGTCAAGTAAGGCTATTGATGAGCTGCCAGCCAAGCAGAAGCAAGTATTCATGATGAAGAACTTCGAGCATCTGTCGAATGAAGAAATTGCAGAGAGACTCAACCTATCCACTCGAACGGTAGAAAATCAAATCTACAGAGCCACAAAATCCCTAAAAGAAAAACTAATCGACATGAAAGTAATCACTCCAGGAGTAATTGGATTGATCTTTATGTTGTGATATTTTCAATGGTATTGCGATTTCATTGAATGATGTATTAGATACTCATTTAAAAAGATAAATTTATTGTAAATGTGAAAATATGCGTGAGTAGTTTGAGTGAGTTGAGGCTATATAATAGCGTAAACAAAAACTAATGGATCGACTCACACAAATTCGTAACTACTTTGATGGAAAGCTCTCCAAGGCTGAAGCGGAGGAGTTTTTGAAGTGGTATCTCTCAGAGAAGAGTGACGAAGATGTACATGCCGAATTTGATAAAATGTGGCATGGCAAGGCTAAACCTGAGTTCGAATATGATGGTAAACAGCTATTTCAGCAAATTCTGAAAGATAAGGACAACACGAGATTTCTTAATGTTTTACGAGAACCTGCTAATGTCAGATCATTCTCTACAAGCTGGTGGAAAGTAGCTGCAGCAGTTGCATTGTTGATAGTATCTGTCATGGTTATTCTTCAGCTAAGAACCACCGAAGTTCACCCTCAGCAGGTGGAAATCATAAAAGACAATCCTGCTGGTCAGAAGTCTAAAGTTTACCTGCCAGACGGAACCATTGTTACCCTGAATTCTGAAAGTAGGATTACCTACTTTGAAAATTTTGAAGAAGGTAGGAATGTAACTCTTGAAGGTGAGGCCTTCTTCGATGTTACGGAGGATCCATCGAGACCTTTTACGGTGTACAGCGGTTCGTTGGCAACCACAGCGTTAGGTACATCTTTCAATATTAGGTCATATAACACTAGTCAAGCTGAAGTTGCTCTTGTGACGGGAAAAGTAAAAGTAAGACGTGATAACAGTGATGATTTGGTGTATCTAGTTCCAGGAGAAACGGCAAGTATTTCCAATGAAATGAAATCAATTCTCAAGGGTACGGCCGATGTACAGGCAATTACTTATTGGAAAGACGGTGTGCTCTATTTTGATAAAACGGAAGTCGACGATGTAGTACAAATTTTAGAGAGATGGTATGGAGTCGAGATAGAGGTAATTGGAGGTCTTCCTGATGTGAAATGTTCGGGTACTTTTCAGAAGAATGAGTACCTGACCAATGTGTTGGATATCCTGAGTTACTCAGTTGGATTTGAATACTCCCTTGCTGGAAAGCAAGTACAAATAAAATTTAACCAAAAATGATACTGTATGCGAAAGACTAACTAACCTCTAAAAAAAATCCGGGGATCGCTAAACCCCCGGTTGAAATCATTACTCAGCATGACGGAAAGTTGCAGCTTTCCATTGTGCCATCTGATCTAATGTTCATTTAACTCTATGACAAAAATATGAAATACAACCTATTTCAGACCATTATTATGGTTACAAAATACTCTATATATACATTTTTAGCATTGGTACTTACCATGTCTTCATTGCTGGCAGACTCTGTTTCTGGTCAGGTTAAGAGTGTTAAGGAGGTATATATTGAGTTGGAAATTCGAGAAGAAGCGCTGGATAAAGTGCTTAAAAACATCGAGCAGAAAACAGATTTTCGGTTTTTCTATACCGATAAGAGCTTAAGCGAAAGAGTAAAAGTAACTGTTTCGCAGAAGCGTGCTACCGTAGCTGAATACTTAATGGAGATCTCCGGTCAAACAGGAGTTCAATTCAGACAAATCAACCAAACAATAAGTATTAGTAAGAAAAAAGAAGCTTCCAACCAACCTGTGGAAGTCATCATCAATAAAAAGCAAGTTGGTATATCTGGAAAGATTACCGATGAAAATGGAGAAGGTCTACCTGGAGCTACCATAGTAGAAAAGGGTACAGCCAATGGTACGATTACTGATATTGACGGTAATTACAAACTTCAGGTAGAAGAAGGAGCAGTGCTTTTGGTTTCCTTCGTTGGCTACAAGACTACTGAAGTAGCAATTACTGGACAAACCACCATTAATATAGCAATGGAACCAGACTATGCCAGTTTGGAAGAGGTAGTTGTGGTGGGATACGGATCAGTTAAAAAAGAAGATCTGACTGGATCAGTTGCTCAAATTGAGCTAAAGGAGGTAAAAGACATTCCTGCAAATTCTGTAGAAGGAGTTTTGCAAGGAAGAGCAGCTGGTTTGCAAATCATTAGTCCTTCACAGGACCCGGGTGCTGGTGCCACAGTTCGTATTAGAGGTGGAAGTTCATTGAGAGGTTCCAATTCTCCTCTTGTAGTGGTAGATGGATTTCCTTTAGGAGATGCTGGAGACTTAAAACAAATCAATCCTGCAGATATTGAGTCTGTAGAAGTGCTTAAAGATGCTTCAGCTTCTGCAATCTATGGATCAAGAGGAGCGAATGGTGTTATCATTATCACGACTAGAAAAGCGAAGACAGGAGAAACTAAAATTAGTGTACGTCAGCAAGTAACTGTTTCTCAGTTTACCTCAGAACTCAACTTGTGGAGAAACCCTGCATTAATGGCTCAGCTCAACAATGAGGCAAGAACCAATGGCGGATTCCCTGCAGTGTACATTGGCGAAACCTCACCATCGGGCATTTATTACCCTTCTGTTGGAGAGTTGGAGTCAGGTGAATGGCCTTACTATACTGAGTGGGACAAGATCGTTTTTAGAGACAATCCTGTTTCTAACAATACTACTATCAGTATTTCTAGCTCCAATGAAAAGACCAATTTCAACTTTAGTGGAAACTACTATACCGATCGTGGGGTGTACATAGACGATAACTATGATAAGCTGAACTACAATCTTAACATTGGTCATAAAGTATTTGACAACTTCAAAGTTACATTCACGAATATCTTGACTAGAGGTAAGAGAAATGCAAACGGTGGGTTGGCTTACTGGAGAAATCCTATCTTCCCAGTATATGATGAAGAAGGTGATTATTACTTATTGAACAATAATGATTTTGGACATCCGGTTGCAATCACTGAAAACAGAACGAATGTTTCCAAGACTTTGGACATGCTTTCCTTCCTTGATTTGGAATGGAAAATCATCCCGTCTCTTACTTTGACTTCCAGACTTAATTACAAGTTTGGAAATAGTATCAATGATCAGTACCAGCCTAAAATTTACACGCAAGCTGGACAGTTCAACAATGGTGCGGCTTACATTAACAACTGGCAAAGCAATACTTTGGTAACAGAGACTTTTGCCAACTTCACCAAGTCTTTTG
>CAXEKM010000230.1:0-2790 GCA_963996645.1 uncultured Marinoscillum sp. | reverse complement strand
TAAGTGTGTTTGAAAGATAAATTGAATTATTTAAAAATGGTTATTAGCGCATTGAAGTTAAATGCTATTAAGGATGAGGAGTTTGACGAAATCTATCCTCCAGCGGTTCGAGAGAAATCAAAAATTCATTGGACACCTATTGAAGTTGCCAGAACAGCTGCTCGTCTTTTGGTGGATCGACCTGGCGTTAAAGTGTTGGATACTGGATCAGGAGCAGGTAAATTTTGTATTGTAGGAGCATCTGTGACAAAAGGTATTTTTACCGGAGTTGAACAACGGAAGTATTTAGCCAATCTGTCAAATGATATCTTTCATAGGTACGGATTGGCAAATGCTTCTGCAATACACGCTAATATTACTTCCATTGATTTTAAGGAGTACGATGCTTTCTACTTTTATAATCCATTCATGGAGAATATTCGAAGATCGGATCGAATTGATAGCAAGGTTAAGTTGACCATAGCTAATTACAAAGCCTACATAAGGTATGTGCGTGGACAGCTGGGAGAACTTCCTGACGGCACAAAAGTGGTTACCTATTGCTCTAATGGATTGAAAATCCCGCTGGGCTATTGTAAAATAGCTTCTTATGCAGATGGATTGCTTGATTTGTGGATTAAGCAAAATAATTCATGACCGCTTTGATGAATGAGAAAAGTCTTGATTGATGCCATTTAGTTTAGTGGTGAATTTCAAGCATCTGTTAAAAGACAGATCATCTTCTTCCATTCAGGCTTTATGAGATCAAATTTCAGATACTTAAATGCTTTTATTGCTCTCCAAAACCACTAAAACATGTTGAAGAAACTAAAAGAATACATCAGAAAGTATGGTAGCTATTTTGTAGACTTCTGGTATTACATTTTCATTATTGTTTTCCTTATAGCTGCTATAATCTTGTTTCAACCAGACTAGCATGTGCTTAACCACAGAAGAAGAAGGACTTCCTGCATACCAAATTCTAAATTCACTTAATATCATATGAAATTACTAGACAAGATTAAAGCGCGTCTTGGTCCTTTGGGCGACCATGCACACTACGCTCATGGATATTACACCTATCCAAAACTGGAAGGAGATATTAGCAACCTCATGACATTTGGAGGTGAAGAAAAGCTGATTTGGAGTCTCAATAATTACTTAGGATTGGCCAATCACCCTGAAGTGCGAAAGGCTGACAGTGAAGGTGTCAGATTATACGGACTGGCTTATCCTATGGGGGCACGTATGATGAGTGGTAACAGCAACCTCCATGAAGAATTTGAACAGCAAGTAGCCGAATTTGTGCAGAAAGAAGATGCCTTTTTAATGAATTATGGGTATCAGGGCATGCTTTCCATAATTGACAGTCTTGTGGACCGACATGATGTCATTGTCTATGATGGGGAATCGCATGCTTGCATTATCGATGGGATGAGATTGCATCAGGGAAAACGCTTTGTTTTCAAGCATAATGATATAGAAGATTGTCAAAAGCAGTTGGAGCGAGCAAAAAAGATTACTGATCTTACGCATGGGGCTACGCTATTGATTACCGAAGGAGTATTTGGTATGAGGGGTGATCAGGGTAAATTGAAAGAGATTGTTGACCTGAAAAAAGTTTATGATTTTACCTTGTTGGTGGATGATGCCCATGGCATAGGATGCATGGGAAAAACAGGTGCTGGAACCGGAGAAGAACAGGGTGTTCAAGCAGGTATTGATTTTTATTTTGGAACTTTTGCCAAATCCTTTGCCGGTGTTGGGGCTTTTGTGGCTAGTACCAGAGAAGCGATCCTTTTCCTGAAATACAACATGCGATCACAGATCTATGCCAAAGCCTTACCTATGCCGATGGTTTATGGTGCATTGAAGCGATTAGAACTGATTCGCACCCGACCGGAATTACGTGAAAAACTTTGGCAAATTACCAATGCACTACAAAAAGGACTAATAAAGGCAGGTCTTGAGATTGGGAATACTAATTCACCCGTAACACCTGTTTATTTAAATGGAAGTATTGAGGAAGCAACGGCACTGGTCCATGACCTTCGAGAAAATCATCAAATCTTTTGTTCAATGGTGGTGTATCCGGTAGTGCCAAAAGGTATGATTATCCTTAGACTTATTCCTACTGCTGTTCACACTATGGATGATGTAAATCGAACTATTGATGTTTTTAGTGAAATCAATTCCAATCTTAGTTCGGGTAAGTACAATAGTGTAAATAAAGATCCAGCCTAACTTTTAGAGTGAATAGTATTGAAAAACATTTGATGCATTTGAGTTGAGTCCCATAGTTTATAAGATGGGACTCATTTCATGTGAGATTTTAATTGCTGATTTTTGATTCTCAATTTAAGGATGCATGAAGCTGGTTTTTCCTTATTTTATTGCTTAATCATAAATTGCTTTTGTTACGTTACTAGATTTGAACATTCAATAAATATATCATTCCTGATCTAATAAATTGCTCATGATGTTACTGTAATGCATACTTGCTTTTCCCAAAGCACATCCCACTGCAGGTAAAGCGGAGTGCTGCCCAGCCAGAGCGGCAGAGCTTGCGCCATACTAGCCAGAGAGCACTTCGTGCACACTGTCTACCCTGAGGGTCTTTCAGAGTATGTCACACCCTCTGCTTTGCTTTCCGTCTGGTCATCACGGCAGTTCTCTCTGTTCTAGGAGCAGGTCATTTCCCCCTTTGAAGGGGGTAGGGGGATGTTGCTCATTCTTATTCAATAACTCGTTCGTAAGTGAAATAAATAACCAGCTCCCAGCCCAGCCACTGCCCATAGTTTGTGCGGGCCT
>CAXEKM010000229.1:0-2898 GCA_963996645.1 uncultured Marinoscillum sp. | reverse complement strand
TTATTATAGATTTTAGTGGATAATTTGATGGCATCTTCTAGTTTCAGAGCGATATTCTGACTGTAATTTTCCAGACTATCTTCTAAAAATGTAGGGATCGATATGTAGATAAATGATTGATTGGTCGATAATCTGCCGTTTTTCACTCTCCGGATCGTTTTGTCATAAGCACCCACTCTTATCACTTTGCCTTTCACTAATCGACCAGCATTCGATGTGTTTTTTTGAATCTGGATAGTGAAAGGGTTTAGCTCTTCCAGACGAAAATTGAGTTGTAAATAAGTTTTGTCAGATACAGATTCCAGATGTGGTGACGCAATGTTTTTGATGGTAATTGTTTCAGACTCATCATTGAATGTGAAGCGATTGATCCACCACTCATCATCACTTTCATTGTAATAATTGTAGGTGAGCTTGTCTTCCAGCCACTGGATGGTAGCTTCAAGTTTTGTGCTGTCTTCGTATATAGATTGGGCATGAATTGCCGAACCAAGGCAAAAACATACCAGCAAGGTTATAAGGTTTTTCATAGCTGTGGGTTCCTTAAAATTAACCAATATCTTTGACCCAATCATGTTTCAGGATAATTCACCATTAGCAGAGCGTATGCGACCTTCGTCTCTTGATCATCTAATTGGTCAGGAGCATTTGGTAGGTCCGAAAGGTATTTTGAGAAGATCTATTGAGGCTGGTAGAGTGCCTTCTATGATATTGTGGGGGCCTCCGGGTACAGGCAAAACCACCCTTGCTAATATCATTGCCAATCAGGTGAAATTGCCATTTCATACTTTAAGTGCAATCAGTGCAGGTGTAAAAGATGTGCGGGAAGTGATTGGAAACATACGACCTGGAAGCAAAGCCATATTGTTCATAGATGAGATTCATCGATTTAATAAAAGTCAGCAGGATGCTTTGCTAGGTGCGGTGGAGAAAGGGACCATCACTTTAATTGGTGCGACAACCGAAAATCCAAGTTTTGAAGTAAATGCCGCCCTCATATCAAGATGTCAGGTGTATACACTCAACCATTTGACGAAAGAGCAACTTCGATCAATAATTGATCAGGCGATGGCGGAAGATGCTGAGATGAAAAAGGTGGAGATTGATATTCAAGAAACTGAAGCACTCTTCAATTTGTCCGGCGGTGATGCCAGAAAACTGCTGAATCTTTTTGAGTTGGTGATTAAGAGTTTTGAGAAAGATGGCAAATCTTCTTTAACCGATGAGCGAGTCATAGAAGTAGCTCAGCGCAAGACAGTTCTTTACGATAAGAAGGGGGAAATGCATTACGACATCATTTCAGCCTTCATTAAATCCATACGAGGCAGTGATCCTAACGCAGCAGTTTATTATCTCGCAAGAATGATAGAAGGTGGTGAAGACGTGAAGTTTATTGCACGACGACTGTTGATATTGTCTTCTGAAGACATTGGGAATGCTAACCCAACAGCGTTGGTGATTGCTAATTCTACTTTTCAGGCAGTGAACGTTATTGGATATCCCGAATCTCGAATACTATTGTCTCAGTGCGTGACCTATTTGGCGTGCTCACCAAAAAGTAATGCCAGCTACATGGCAATCAATAAGGCACAGCAGGAAGTAACTCGTTCTGGAGATCTTCAGGTGCCAATGGCCATTCGCAATGCTCCTACCAAATTGATGAAAGATCAAGGATATGGTAAGGGCTATAAGTATGCTCATGACTATCCCGGAGGCTTTGCCGAGATGGAGTTTTTTCCAGATTCATTGCAAAACACAACCTTCTACGAGCCTGGTAAAAACGCTCGTGAGGAGGAAATGCGTAAGTTCTTAAAGAATCGCTGGAAAGATAAATATGGTTACTAAACTGTCAGGATTAACATGGTCTGATCATCCAGTCCTTCTGTGCTGCCACCGAAATATCTAAACTTCTCATTGAAGTCCCGAATGGAAGCACCTGTTGGTAAATCATTAACAAGGTTCATCAAGCCTTTTGTGCCTAATTTCCTTTCGTTGGCATTGTCAAACTGATCAGTGATTCCATCACTATAGATAAATATTTGATCTCCTTTTTGGGCTGGGATGTTGTGTAATTGAACCTGGTCTTTGATAAGCAGTCTTTTGCTGGTTCTGTAATTGGTGCAAGTTCCGTCAGTACTCTTATGAATCATATTGATTCCTGATCCAGAGTAAGTCAGTTCGTTGTTTCTTTTGTCGAGGTAAACAAAACCCAATTCAGCATCAAAAACACTCAATTCTTCGTGCTCCATCAAATCATGCATTTGCTTATGAAACTCTTTCAAAGCATCTGCAAGATTGGTAGGGGGTAATTTGAAGTAGTGCTTCAATAATGTCATTACTGACATTCCAATCAATGCGCCCTGCATTCCATGACCTGTACAGTCTCCAACTACCGCTAGATTTTTATACTGATAATCTCTTGTCCAATAAAAGTCACCACCGGGTGCTTCAAAAGGTTTAAAATAAATTTCAGCATTGTCATAGGCGATCTTAAACTGAGAAATGGGTTGGCCCAAAGAATCGTGGATTCTAGTGCTGTCGTCCATTTCGAGATAAGACTCATCTATTTCTACAGGCGGAGCTAAAGTTTCTTTTTCAACAGCCTCTTCCGTAGTGACATACTCTCCATCCAATCCAGATTTTACTTTTTGGACTAATTTCGCGTAATCTCTTATTTGTCCTTCAATGAATCGGATTTTACCGTTTTCCTCACTTAAATAGATGAAAGATTCATCATCAAATTCGATCGTCATCGAACTCATGTTTTCAGCTTTCATTTTTTGACAATACTTGAGCATCAATGGATCACTGGCTCTGCAGGATTTATTGACCTCTAAGTGAACTTCATTTTTTTCAAGTTCATAATGTCCGAGTAAACTTACCGATGCTTGCATGCGA
>CAXEKM010000228.1:0-4219 GCA_963996645.1 uncultured Marinoscillum sp. | reverse complement strand
GCGCAAATGATTTGGCAAGGTATGGACAACATCAACCTGGATGGGGTCGATATACTTTTCGTGGAAAACGTAGGCAATCTGGTTTGCCCAGCGTCTTTTGACTTGGGAGAGGATTACCGAGTGACCTTAATGGCAAGCACGGAAGGTGATGATAAGCCAAAGAAATATCCTAAGATGTTCTTAACCAGTGATTTAATGCTGGTTTCAAAGTCTGATCTGCTTCCTTATCTGCCGTTCTCTGTGGAAGCAGTGACTCAAGACGCCAGAGACATCAATCCTGATTTGGAGGTCATGCAAATCTCTAGTTTGAACGGAGAAGGGATCGACCAGTGGTGTGATTGGTTGCTGGAGAAAGTACAGGAAAAGAAAGCAGCAGCACAGGTCGTTTAACACGTGCAAACGTATCGGATACATATCGAAGGCATCGTGCAGGGTGTTGGGTTCAGACCATTGGTGAAGCGTCTCGCAAAGCAATTTCAGCTAAATGGTAGGGTGCAAAACGGCTTAGACGGTTTGCACATTGTAATCAATGTGGAAGACCAAAGAAAAGCTCAGCAATTCCTGGATAGCTGTTTAGCAGAAGCCCCAGTTCAATCCTTGATAGATCGTTTTGTAATGGATCAGATTGATTTTGAGCAATTCGATTCCTTTGAGGTGCAATCTTCTGAAAATCAGGGTCGTCTGAATGCACCGATCACTCCAGATCAAGCCCTCTGTAAACAATGCTCTGAAGAGCTGGAAGATCCTGCTAACATCCGATATGGTTATCCATTTATTAGCTGTACAGACTGTGGTTCAAGGTATTCCATTTTGAGTGGAATGCCCTTTGATCGGGAGACTACAACTATGGATGCTTTTCCAATGTGTGCTAATTGTGAGAAGGAATACAATAATGTAGACAATCGTCGTTTCTATTCACAAATCAATAGTTGTCCTGAGTGTGGGGTTCAATTATCGCTTTGGAATGCTTCTGGTGAGTTAGCAATGACCACACAGGAAAAGATCGATGAGGTAGTCGAAGCTTTGCGCTCAGGATTTATTGTGGCCGTTAAAGGAATTGGAGGTTTCTTGTTGCTTTGTGATGCAACCAATTCGAAGAGTATCCAACAACTTCGGGATCGTAAAATCAGACCATACAAACCCTTTGCAGTTTTATACCCATCTCTGCAATCCATCAGATCAAATTTCATCTGCTCTTGTGCTGAGCAAAAAGCGTTAGAAAGTACTGCAGCCCCAATAGTCATTCTGAAATCTAAGGAAGTTATTGATCTGGATATGGCATCTGTTTCACCAGGCTTAGAATCAGTAGGGGTGATTCTGCCTTATGCGCCCTTGTTAAAGTTGATTGCTGATCAATTTGAAAAGCCTTTGGTGGCTACCAGTGCGAATAGAAGTGGCCAGCCTTTAATTCATCAGTCGCACAGTGAAGAATTATTAGAATTTGCTGATTTGATTTTGGATCATAATCGAGAGATTTCATATCCTCAAGATGACTCAGTGGTACGTTTTACTCCGTTTACTTCATCAAGGATAATCATACGTCGTTCAAGAGGGTTAGCTCCTTCTTATCAGTCCAAAACCAACGAATTAGATGGTATGCTGGCGTTAGGCGCCGAAATGAAAGGCAGTTTTGCCATCGGTCACCTAGATCAAATTTACATTTCTCAGTATCTGGGACAACTCGGTACTTACGACAATCAAGAGAATTTTCGACAAGCTTTAAATCAACTTACTTCAATGACTGGTTGTCAGCCAGAGGTGGTTCTGCATGATTTGCATGAGCAATATTTCACCACCGAGTTAGCCTCTGAATATTCAATTGAGAAAAAAGGCATTCAACATCATGAAGCTCATTTGATGGCTGTTCTGCATGAACATTCACTGATGGAAAGAGATGAACCTATTCTCGGAGTAATCTGGGATGGTACCGGTGCAGGTTCTGACAGAGCTGTTTGGGGAAGTGAATTCATGGTTTATGATGATGGTAACATTGATCGATTAGCCCATTGGGACTATTTTTCGGTTATTGCCGGAGACAAAATGAGTAAGGAACCTCGATTGTCCGCTTTAGCCATAATGGGCGAGAATGGTGGCTTGGAAAAGAAATTTACAAATCAGGAATGGTCTTACTATACCAAACTCCGAAATCAAGAGTCATTACAAACTTCTAGTATGGGACGCATCTTTGATGCAGTAGCTTCTGTTTTAGGACTAATTGACGTGTCTAGCTATGAAGGTCAAGCTGCCATGCTGTTAGAGCAATGTGCATTGACTTATTATATGGAAAATGGCCCTGATTCACCTGGAAGCTATGAGATATCCTTTGATCAATTGAGCGCTTTTGAACTGTTAAAGATGATTCAAAGAGACATTACTGTGGGAATGACTACCACTACGATTGCTGCTAAATTCCATGAGACGCTGGTTAGTTCAATCCATCACATGACTCAACTTGGTCAATTTCAGCAGGTAGCTTTTTCAGGTGGAGTATTCCAAAATGGTTTATTGGTGGACCTGATCAAATTGAGAATTGATGATGTCAGGACCCATTTTCATCAGCAACTTTCACCCAACGACGAAAATATTAGCCTGGGCCAAATGGTCCATTACCGATACATACAATCAAAAGAGCTTTTAAAAACATTTAAACAACAAGAACAATGTGTTTAGCAATACCCGGAAAGATTAAGTCCATTGAAATGCGATACAACAACACAGTACGCATGGCCAAAGTACAGTTTGGAGGGATCGTAAAAGAAGCAAGTCTTGAGATGGTTCCTGCGGCCAAAGAGGGAGATTATGTGTTGGTGCATGTAGGTGTTGCCATAAGCATTGTCAACGAAGAAGAAGCACAGAAAACTTTTGAGTATTTACGTGAAGCAGGGGAGCTGGATGAGCTGGAACCAGCTTCTGTGGATCAACTAAATAAGGAAGAAGAATGAAATATCTATCCGAATATCGAGATCCAGAGCTGGTTAAACAGTATTTAGAAGAACTTCATAAAGTTGTGACTAAGCCATGGACCATTATGGAAGTTTGTGGTGGTCAGACACACAGTTTGGTGAAGAATGGAATTCTGGACTTGCTTCCTAAGGAAATTACCATGGTTCACGGGCCAGGTTGTCCCGTATGCGTTACCCCATTAAACCTAATAGACAAGTCGATTTATCTGGCTGAGGAAAAAGGAGCGATCTTATGCTCATACGGAGACATGCTTCGAGTACCAGGTTCACAAAAGAGTTTGCAAGAAGCCAAAACTGGAGGTGCAGACATTCGCATTCTGTATTCTCCTTTGGAGGCCGTGAACATCGCTAGAGAAAATCCGGATAAGCAAGTGGTCTTCTTTGCCGTAGGATTTGAAACGACAGCCCCAGCCAATGCACTTTCGGTAGTCCATGCTCATAGAGATGGATTGACTAATTATAGCATTCTGGCGTCACATGTGTTGGTGCCACCAGCTATTGAAGCGTTGGTGAGCGATCAGGAAAGTGTAGTACAAGGATTTTTGGCTGCCGGACATGTGTGCACCATCATGGGAATGGAGGAGTATTACCCATTGGTTGAAAAGCATCAAGTTCCAATAGTTGTTACGGGTTTCGAGCCTGTAGATCTGCTTCAAGGCATCTTAATGGTGGTCAAGCAGCTCGAAAAAGGAGAGCATAAACTCGAAAATCAATACGCTCGAATGGTTAGTCGAGAAGGAAATCGCGAAGCGCAAGGTGTCATTGAGCAGGTGTTTGAAGTGACCGATCGACTGTGGAGAGGAATGGAAGTAATTCCAAAAAGTGGTTACCAGGTGAAAAGTCAATTTGCGGATTATGATGCCAACGTCAAGTTTAGCATTGAGATTGAAGAAGCTCCTGAGCACAAAGAATGCATTGCCGGTGAAATCATGAAAGGATTGAAAAAACCACATCAGTGCAGTCAGTTTGGTAAGAAGTGTACACCGGTTAATCCTCTTGGAGCTCCAATGGTTTCCTCAGAAGGCGCTTGTGCGGCCTATTATCATTATTCCACAACAGAAGAACTGGTCTAAAAGAGAGCAAGAGAATGAAGTTTAGCAACAATTGCCCAATGCCCAAATTGGACTTTGATGTCATCACCATGGGGCATGGAAGTGGAGGCGTTTTAACCCATAAATTACTCGACAAGGGAGTTTTCTCTTTGTTGAGTAATGATCTGTTGGATCAAAAGCATGATGGAGCCGTTTTTCAAATTG
>CAXEKM010000227.1:0-3927 GCA_963996645.1 uncultured Marinoscillum sp. | reverse complement strand
CGGGCATAGCCACTTGCTCCGTTCATGCCTTGCTGTACTACTGCCCATTCACCTTCATCGGATAAGATGAACGAATGTAAATAGATCTGAAACCCATCCTGAATAGCTGTATTATCAACTTTGGCAGTTAAGCGGCTACTTTTTACTAATTCGTTACCATTTAAACCTGTTTTTTGCGCTATATGTAAAAGTTCGTCGGGAGTTTTACGACTGTGCTTCCCACGACCACCGCATATGTAGATGCCTAAGTCCTGAGCGATTGGATTTAGTGACGATTTAAGAGCTCCCATCACAGATGTTGTAATTCCAGAAGAGTGCCAGTCCATTCCTAAAACACATCCAAGTGATTGAAACCAAGCAGGATCGCTCATTCTTTTGATGAATTCCGCCTTTCCATATTCCAGTATAACCGCTTCAGTTATAGCTCTTCCAAGTAGGCTCATTCGCTCTGCTAGCCATTTCGGAACCCGGCCATTGTGAAGTGGTAAATCGGCATGTCCTGATCTTTTCATAGAGTAAAGCTAACATAATTAGCTTAAAATACTAAAAATATTAGTTTCTTATTCTGGTGTACATTGAAGTAAATTAGTTGCATGATTTTAGTTCAATTGAATATGCGAAAAACGTTATTGTCCCTTGTGGGATCATTGATTGCTGTTGCTTCCTGGGCACAGGTACAATCACCTGCTGAGTTCCTGGGTTATGAGCTGGGAGATCAGTTTTCCAGACACTATCAGGTGGCAGATTATTTCGAGCAGGTAGCTGAGAATTCTGATTTGGTCAATTTGAAGCAATATGGAAAGACATACGAGATGCGACCATTGTATTTGGCTTACGTATCTACTCCAGAGAATTTGGCCAAGCTGGAGCAAATCAGAGAGGACAATTTGAAAAGAGCAGGTTTACTAGAAGGTGAGCCTTCCACTGATGTTAGCGTTGTTTGGTTGAGCTATAACGTTCATGGAAATGAGTCTGTTTCTACAGAAGCATCCATGGCCACGATTTATGAATTGATTACCAATAAGAAAGATTGGTTAAAGAATACAGTCGTGATTATCGATCCATGTGTGAATCCTGATGGGAGAGAGCGCTATGTTAACTTTTACTGGGAGCATAAAAATGCACCGTATAATCCAGATCCAAATAGCTGGGAGCATCATGAGCCATGGCCAGGTGGTAGAGCCAATCACTATTTGTTTGACTTAAACCGTGACTGGGCCTGGGGAACACAGACAGAATCCCAGCAGCGAATCGCTGTTTACAATAAGTGGTTGCCACAAGTTCATGTGGATTTCCACGAACAAGGAGTGAACTCACCATATTATTTCGCACCGGCTGCTGAACCAGTTCATGAGTTTATCACTGACTGGCAGATGGATTTCCAAACGCAAATTGGAAAGAATCACGCCAAGTATTTTGATCAAAATGATTGGTTCTACTTCACCAAGCAAGTATTTGACTTATTATACCCAAGTTATGGAGATACTTATCCAACTTACAATGGAAGTATAGGGATGACTTATGAGCAAGGCGGTTCTGGCCGTGCTGGATTAGGAATAATCAAGCAAGAGGAAGATACCTTGACGTTAGCAGACCGAATAGCTCATCATTATACGACTGGAATATCTACGGTCGAGATATCAAGTAAGAATTCCTCTGAGTTGTTGAGTCAATTCAAGACCTTTTTCAATACGCCTGCACCTAGTAAATACAAGACGTTTGTATTGAAAAGCGATGGCGATGAGGATCGTATGAAAGCTTTGACCAAATGGTTGGATATTCAGGGTATTGAATATGGTACGGCAAGTTCTTCAAAAGCATTATCCGGTTACCACTATGGTTCTGGGGCTACCAAATCATTCTCGATTGGTAAAAACGATTTGGTAGTGAATATCAACCAGCCTAAATCGGTATTGACGACCATTTTGTTTGAACCTAAGACCAAACTGAATGATTCGTTGACTTATGATATCACTTCATGGGCCATTCCATATGCCTATGGTTTCGATGCCTTTGCTACTACTGCTGATATTAGACCATCTGGAAAACTTTCATTGAGCACATTTGAAGCTAATAGCCTTTCACCTGCTTACGCGTACATTTTTGACTGGAAAGGCCTGGATGATGCGAAGTTGTTAGCAGCTGTTTTAAAAGAGGGTTTGAAGGTTCGTTATACGACTAGACCAATCACTATTGATGACAAAACCTTTGGACGAGGTTCCATCATTATTTCACAGCGTGACAATGGTGCTGGATATCACGAAACGTTGGAAGAGTTAAGTAATGAATTTGAGCGTGCGCTTTATCCAGTTAATTCGGGTTTCGTAATGGAGGGTCCTGATATTGGTTCCGGAGATGTGCCGTATTTGAAAACACCTAAAGTGGCTTTGATTGGTGGAAGTGGTACCTCTTCATTGGACTTTGGTGCAACCTGGCACTTTATGGAGCAGAATTTGGGTTATCCGGTGACTACTATCAATACGGAGTATTTCGGTGGAGTTGACCTGAGCGATTACGATGTGCTGATCATGCCAAATGGTTGGTATTCTGACTTCAGTGAAAGAACAGTGACTAAAGTAAAAGAATGGGTTCAGTCTGGAGGGACCTTGATTGCTGTTCAGGGAGCCATTAAAAAGTTGAAATCTGGAGACCTGGGATCTATTGATAATTTCAATTCGCCAAAAGAGAAAACGGACTTTGAGAAAATCGATGAAGGTGTAGAAGAGGAGAAGAAATTGGTTCCTAACTCGGAAATGGAACGCTTTGAAATCAGAGAATATGTGGCTGGAGCAGTGTTTAAAGTTGCTATGGATAACACTAGTCCTTTGGCTTATGGATATAAGAAGGAATATTACTCCTTAAAGACATCTAGAGATCGTTACGGATATCTGGATGCCGGTAATGTGGGTGTAATCAAGTCTGCGGATGATCATTTGAGTGGTTTTGCAGGGGAAATTGTGAAAAAGAAAGTTGGTACTTCCTTAGTCTTCGGGCAGGAGAGAATGGGAAGAGGAGCCATCGTTTATATGGTTGACAATCCGTTATTTAGATCTTTTTGGTATGATGGTAAGCTATTATTCGCAAATGCTATTTTCTTTGCGGGTAATTAATGATTGACTTATTCTATCTAAAACATCGTTCGAAAGAATTTTTCCGTAATCCTAGCTTCGGGGCATACATCTTTGTTGGTGTATTCTTCGGGGCTATGGTTTTAATGATGAGTGTTGGCTTAAACAATGGCTGGGAAGTCATCAAAAGATTTATCGTAAGCCAACTTGAAGTTGACTCCATCCAGGTTCCTTCACTTATTCTCTGGATGTTGGCTATTTCTGACTTACTGTTCAAAATCTTTGTACCAAAGCCTTTCCCGAAGTTATTTTATTACCACACACTCAATGTTCGGCCGGGAGACCTAAAGGTTGGATACTTAATAGAAGTGACACTTAATCTGTGGTTTGTGTTGCTATTGGTACTGGAAATCACTGTCGCATCACTATGCATCACTGACCTGGGATTAGGAATCGTATCCATTGTTGGTTTGCTATTGATATGGTTAATGAACACGATGATCAGTGTTTTCAATTTGTCATTATCCAATACCAAAGTCACTGCTGGAATTGTGCTGGTTCTGATGTGTTCACAATTGTTGATTACATCTTTTCCAGAAAACCTCCCAGTGACTTCCGAAGTAATATTTTTATTGATTGCTTTAGGTTTATTGGGACTATTCAGTGCTTTAGCTTACAGACAATTATCTGTCATTTTTGAACAGGCATTGAAATCTGAAAAGGGTTCTAGTAGTGAGTTCACTACTAGTTTAGATCTCTTTAAAGATCCATTGATGCAGCTTGAAGTGGCAACCATCATGAGAAATAAGAGAGCAAGAGGGACAGCTTTGATGAGCTTGTTCTTAATTCCTTATTTCTT
>CAXEKM010000226.1:0-7280 GCA_963996645.1 uncultured Marinoscillum sp. | reverse complement strand
CCAGAGAGTGCCGAAATGGGATTTGTGGAAAGATCAATGGCGTCCTTGCCATAATTGGTAATAGTAAAAACTTGTGCTGCAGAACTTTCATCCACTTCCAAAGTACCAAATGAATAACTTCCACCTTTAGATATAATTTCTCCTGAGGATATACTTATCGGAAATTCATTGATCCAGTCGGTACCGGGATCCATATTGAGCATTGTCCCTGATGCTGCATCTGGCACCAGATTACTAACAGAAGTTCCAGAACCATCATTTATTGGCCAATAGCTTATCAAATTAGATTCTGAACCAGTAAGTAGCGTATTCATATTTGTGGAAATCTCTGTTTGAGTTCTGGCAACATTCCAAACACGCATTTCGGCAATAGATCCACCTTGAAGTACATAATGTGAATTGAATGCTCCTCTGGAAATTCCGAAAGTGGTGGGCCCGCTTAAAATTAAATTAGTAGAAGTAGCGGTAGAGATGATCAATGCCCCATCTAAATAGATGCTCAAAGTAGTGTTGGATCCGTCATTGTTCCAAGTGGCAGCAACATGGTGCCAGGAATTAGCAGCCAACCCACTAGTCCTTGCTTCGGTAGCATAAGCTGCGGTATTTCCGGATTCCCCTTGCCCACCATATCGAAAATGCAAACCTACAGCCGGATGAAAAGACACGTAAAAGGAATTTGTACCAGTATGGCCAATACCATTAGAGAAAAGGGCATCATCAACAGCATCTTGCCAGTTGTCTTTTCTCACCCAGGCTTCAATAGTTCCTGATGCATAGGAAAAATCTGGTATGGAAACGGATATTTCATCATCAAAACCATCAAATTCTAGTAGGCTTCGAGAGCAGTCCCCACTCACAACTGGTGGTTGTGCAGACAAGAAAAAAGGAATAAAAATCAATAGTAAAAGTGTCAACCAGTGTAACATCTGATGTTTTCTGATCGATTGTGGTTCTAGGGAGTAACTTGTAATCATAATCTTTAAAGTGTTATTCGGTCTTTGGAGACTTTTTGACACTCTAAAGATGTAATTATGAAAAAATGGAAATCTATGTTAGTTCATGAAACTCAGGGATTCATTCATGAAGTTCCTAAATGAGTTCATTAAAATTTTCAGGCATTTACTACTTCTGTAGCCATTGTCAATTCAAATGAGATTCGTGTTCCAGTTACAGAAGAAGAAATATCCAAATCGCTGCCATGTTTTATTACAAATTCCCTGCAAAGCAATAGTCCAAGACCAGTACCCTTTTCATCCTGAGTTCCCCGTGTACTCGAAACGGTTTGATTAGAGAATAGCTTATGCACTGTATCATCGGGAATTCCCAGGCCAGAATCAATTACCTCGATTTTAACAACGTCATTTTCATTCAATATATTCAATGATACCTGACCTCCCATTGGTGAAAACTTAATAGCGTTACTCAAGAGATTTCTGAGCACTGTACTGATCATGTTGTAGTCAGCTTCAACCAGGAATTCTCCAGACTTGTCAACATTAAGACTAATTTCTTTTGCCTTAATCGCCTCATTGAAGATCTCCTTTACTTCTTCGATCAATCTATCCAGCTGCACTACTGATGGTTGGTAATTAAGCCCTTCTGTCTGTGACAGTGCCCATTTCAAGAGGTTGTCCAATAAATGATTGACAGAAGTAGCAGATTGATCTACCTGATCAATTAACTCGCTGATTCGGTTTTCATCACCTCTTTTCTGATAAAAAGAAAGCATTCTTCCTATCCCTTGCATGGAAGTGACCGGACCTCTTAAATCATGAGCAATCACAGCGAAAAACTTATCTTTTGTCTTGTTGGATGCGATAAGATCATCCTGAGATTTGTTCAATGCTTTATTGATTTTGGTAATCATTTCATTACGCTTCTCAATCTGTTTGTTCGATTTACGTAATTGAAAGTATCCAAATACCAATCCGGAGCTAAGTAGGACAAATAAAACCGTGGCAATAATGAAAAATAACTTCTGGGTTCGTTCTTTTTCAAGGCTGACCTGACTCAATTCTTTATCCTTCTGCAAAGTCAAAATCTCATTAGCTTTTTTCTCAGATTCGTATTTTTCATTTAGCTCTTTAATAGTTGCCAAATCCTCAGAATTTTTGATCGAATCCAATGCAGCGACATGCTTCTTGTAGCTCGTATATGCCTTTGATACATCACCCGTTGCTTCATATAATTTGACCAGTTCCTGATATAGATTTCGTTGACTGATAAGGTCTCCTTGTAAATCAGGCATAGATTCAGCTCTAAGATAATATCGCTCTGCAGAGGATAAATTACCCATTTGCTTGTCTAAAGATCCGAGCGCAATATATGACTGCATCATCCCTCCAGTGTTGCCAAGTTGTTCATCTATTTCTAATGACTTCAGTAGGTTTTTTTTCGCCTCGGCATACATGCCTTTTCTTTGATATGCATCGCCAAGTCCACTGTAACCCCAGGCTTGATTAACAATTATTTTAGCTTTCTCAGCATACTCAACGCAATTTCTGAAGCAATAAATAGCTGAGTCATAATTAGCCTCCTCCTGGTATATGGCACCCAGATACTGATAAGCTGTTGACAATCCATTATAATATTTATGCTTTTTATACACCTCAAAAATCCCGCTGAAAATAGGTTTAGATTTTGCTCCTTCACCAATGACCATATGAATCAATGCCAGATTTAATTGTGCATCTGCTTTATCAGTTTCACTTCCTAATTTATCAAAAATAGTCGCTGCCCTAACATAACAATCCATTGCTTTGGTAAAGTCTGACTGATACCAATAATACCCACCAAAATTCAGAATATTACTTGCAATCAATACTGAGTCCTGAGTCTTTTCGGCAAGAACTTTGGCCCGCTCTCCAAAATATAAAGCAGAATCCATATCGATTGCCATATACAAACCAAACAATGAATTGACCCAACGAGTCTCCACTGAATCATTTGGAGGATCCTTTAACATAATCTTTAGACTATCTACCAAAGATTTGCCTTGCCCAAATCCTGAAAAGGACATTAAAATGACAAAGACAAAACTGATTAGGACAGTGATTTTTCTCATGATTCCGTAATTCTATAACAATCTAAATCTCTCTAATAATTGATTTTTATACGCTCCACCCAGGGGAAGAGACTTATCACCAACCTCTATCACCATATCAAAATCATCCACCCCATCTATCTTATGAATATTGACAATATGTGACCGATGTATTCGTACAAATATGGACGGATCTAACCTTGATTCTAACTGACTAATTGAGGTACGAACAGAATAATTACGAGACTTAGTCACTATATCACAATACCTATCCTGACTGACTTCAATCCACAAGATATCCTTCAATGGCACTTTGGACATCTTGTTGCCAGACTTTATTAAAAAACTGTCTTTCTGTATAAGTTCATCACTTTCAGGCGATCTTGATTCTGATACCACTTCACCTTTCAATAATTTATATTGACGAAAAGCTAATTCTATGGCAGCCTGCAAGGAAGGTCGCTCAATTGGCTTTATCAAGTATGCATAAGGATTAGTATCCAATGCACGACTCAACGTCTCTTTGTCTTCGAAAGAAGTGAGAAACATAAGAGGAGTTGGTCTTATTCTTTGTAATTCCGCAGCTAGTTTAATGCCATCACCATCACCTGAAAGGGATATATCCATTATCACCAAATCAGGCTCATGAAGATCGAAAAGCTCTTTCACTTGCTCCTCAGAACTTCCTACACCCACTAACTGATACCCCAATATATCCAACAGCATCTCCATCTTAGAAGCATGCAAAGGGTTATCTTCAGCTAGCAGTATTCGTATTTGATTCATTGTCAACGGAAGATAGCCATAAAGTCAATTATTGTGCAACAAATTATGTTTCTCAGACTTATAGAAAAAACTAAGATTATGGACAACCTATTCTTCCAATTAGAGTTTGTTCATTAAACTTTGCACTTCTTAACAAAATCATAGTTCCATGCACAAGTTCACCATTGGAGGCGTACCAGAATATTTTAACCTACCCATACTCAATGCCATTGCAACTGGTGACCTGGAAAAAGCAGACATTAGTCTAAAGTGGCAAACTGTGAAGGAAGGAACTGGTGCTATGTCCAAAATGCTTCACGATGGCGAACTGGATATGGCCATGATACTGCTCGAAGGTGCTACCAAAAGCATCCTCGACGGACAACGAATTAAAATCATTAAGGATTACGTCACATCACCATTGACCTGGGGAGTTCACACCTCTCCCTTCGTGCATTCAGTGGATGAGCTATACGCTAGAAGAATAGGTATTAGCAGATATGGATCGGGATCTCACATGATGGCGTTTTTAATGGCAGAGCAATACGGTTGGCCAAAAGAAAGTCTGGAATTTGTAGTGATCAACAACCTTGACGGTGCTTTGGATGCTTTCGCAAAACAAGAAATTGACATTTTCCTTTGGGAGAAGTTTACCACAAAGCCTTTTGTAGATGCTGGACATATGAACTGCATTGATACAGTGGCTACCCCATGGCCATGCTTTGTACTCGCAGCGAACGCTCGTACGATGGCTGCCTATTCAAAAGAGGTTAAGAAAATCTGTCAATTGATCAACAATCAGGCCTCACTCCTCATGTCAAACAAATCTCTTTCTGAAATTATTTCGAAAGATTATGGCCTAACACCCGAAGACTCAGAATTGATTACTCAAGAAGTAAAGTGGTCTACGGCAAATGAAGTGGATGAAGAATCCATTCAAAAAGTAATGGACACTTACATGGAATTAAAAGTCATCAAATCCACACAAGACACTAAATCACTTATTGCATTGGTATAAAAAAAGTGGCTCCCCCCAGAGCCACTCTCAAGTTTGATTCACACCTCGGTGAATCTGCCTTAGTTTATTCTTAATTACTTTTTACTGATTTTAGAGGTATAGCTTCCTTCCGCATTGTCATACTTGATGATGTACAATCCTTTTGGAAGATCCATCAAGCTCACCATACCCTGACTACCTTCAAACTGTGTTGACAATACCATTTTACCTGAGGTATCAAACAATTTGACAGAGGTGGCACCTTCCAATCCATCAGCCAGGCGAATATTCAATTGATCAGCTACAGGATTCGGGTAGACCCCTAATCTAGAGTCATGTACCTGTTCAGACACATCAGCCACACGACTTGCAGACGTAGACTGGAAACTAAACTGCTGATTGGTACTGGAACTATAGCACGTGTATTGCATCACATTGGCACCATCCGAAGTAGAAACACCATTTATATCTACACATTTGCCACTAGCTCCGGACTGCAAGGAATAATACCCTCCTCCTCGGTCTACCAGACGCCATTTCTGACAATCATTATTTAGCCAAGTCCATAGCTGAATATTAGCAGAATTGCTGCCACTACATCCATCCAAATCGAGAGCCATAGATGGAGCGTTGGCAGGTGAAATTCGGTAATAGCCACCACCAACATCGGTAAATATCCACTTTTGACAATTGTTATTGAGCCAACTCCATTGATTAACATTGGTACCATTTCCGGATCCACACATCACTACATCTAACGCTTTACCGCTATGACGAGGAGTGATTCTATAAGTTCCGCCCGAGGTAATCGGACCACTTGTGGACGGTGGACTACCTACATAAGGCCATCCATTGGCAAACCCAAAATCACTACGGTTCATCAGTTTCGCGTTTCCATTATCATTGGCATCATAGAAATGATAGGTTAAACGACCTTCATTGTATCCAAAGTGACCAGGCCCTACCACATTGCCGTTCTGATTGCCAATCAAAGTGCGTTCTCCAGTATATGGCCCTGTCACACTAGTCGATCTGGCCACTACGATAGTATAAGAGCTATTCAGTCCATTGCAGCAAGTACCTCTATTGGTAAACAAATAATAATAACTACCATTTTTCATGATAAATGGAGCTTCACGATCCTGGTGGTTTCCACCAGCAACCTGTGTCACTCCACCAGTGGTTTTACCTGTAGATGGATTGATCTGCACCACGCCCATTCCTCCAAACCAGGATCCGTAGGTCATCCAAACAGAGCCATTGGTATCCTGAAACAAGGCAGGATCAATGGCATTGATGGCATTGCTGCTTCCATTGGAAGAGACTACCACACCAAGGTCTGTCCATGGTCCGTTGAGGTTAGACGCCCTGGTCACACCAATAGCGGATCTGGACGAACCAAAAGTAGAACAGGAGTAATACAGGTAGTAATACCCGTTCATCTGTATAACCCCTGGAGCCCAGAAATCACCTTGAAATCCAGGTACATAATTATTGATCCAGGATGGCCAGGTACCCGGTGTAAAAGGTGTGGACTCAGCTCTCCAATTACTGAAACTGGAATTACTGGAGGACATGGCCCAAATACCATTTCCAGTCGTAAATATCCAATACCGACCATCGGTATTTCTGATGACTTTGGTTGGGTCATGACTTGGTGGATACTGCGCAGTAGCAGCATGCACTAACAATAGTAACAGAAGTGCAAACACACTCATGCACAATCGTGGGGTTGTCAAAACCAAACTTTTGGTTTTCGCTTGTTGTAACATCATTTTTAAGTTTAGTTAGGTTCTAAATACTAATCACTGAGAATCCGTAAAATCAATTGGCGTTATTGTTTTCGAACTTTGGCATTGTAGCTACCTTGTGCATTATCATACTTCACTACATAAAGTCCTTTGGGCAAACCGGTCATATCCACCGATCCTTCAACTCCTTCAAATGTTGATGAGAGGACTCTCTTACCAGACGCATCGAATAGCTCCACTTTGGTGGGTCCTTCCTGACGATCTCCAACATGGATATTGAGATGATCTATTACCGGATTTGGGAATACACCTACTCCCTTTTCTTCAATGAGATCGCTCACATCAGCCAGTCGGCCAGAGGAAACAGACTGAAAACTAAACTGCTGATTATAGTTACCTGAGATGCAATCGTACTGGACGACATTAGCTCCATCAGCAGTAGAAATTCCCTGAATATCCACGCACTTGCCACTTGCGCTGGATCTGAGTGCATAATAGCCTCCTCCGCGATCCACCAACTGCCACTTCTGACAATCGTTGTTCAGCCAGGACCATAATTGAACATTAGCCAAATTACTTCCGCTGCAGGCATTGAGGTCCAATGCCATGTTTGGAGCGCTCACAGGTGATATTCTATAATAACCGCTCCCAACATCCGTGAATATCCACTTTTGGCAATTGTTATTCAGCCAGCTCCACTGATTGACGTTGGTTCCATTTCCTG
>CAXEKM010000225.1:0-4809 GCA_963996645.1 uncultured Marinoscillum sp. | reverse complement strand
TTTGCATTGTAGGTATAATCTTCAGATTGGAAAAAGGATTCTCCACCATTTGCCGAATGAATGTTCTTTTCGATGAGATCACCCATTTTATTGTAATGATACTCGGCCATCAGCACTTCACCCTGATCATTGATATCATTCCAAACATGGAGCAAACGTCCTGCATGATCATAATCATAACGTTGCCTGTAGGTTAGTTGCTGATTCCCCACCCCAGATATTTCAGAAGTATGACTTAGTTTACTTTCCAACAATTCGCCAGCGTAGGTATATAATGACGATATGCGATCTGTTCCCCCAAGATGATTTTCAGCTATGATTTGAATCACACTGAGATCTACATCATAGTACACCACCGTATTGAGCCAGGTTGAGGTTCCCAGGACCTTCACCTTACTTCCGGTGGTCAAGCCTTTTATAGCAGTTTCATATTCTGGATGAAAATCCTCTGAATAACTGAATGAATTACCTTCTGCATCCCAGCCAGAATAACCTATAAAACTGTAATCATCGTAATATGAAATGGACAATAAATCATTTGCAGATATACTTTGATCAGGAAAAGAGGTATTTAAGGAATAACCAACTGCATTACTCTTCTTAGTTTCAAAGCGTTCACCAATGGCAAGTGTAGCAGCCTGATTAACCAATGTTGTATACCCATTACTGAACTGCTTTTCGCCACTCATCACCAATCGATTGTGCTTATCGTACTTATAGAAAGTAAACCGGTTGCTATGAATGGTTCTTTGTCTAGCGTCCTGTGTCATTACCAGACGATCCCATACATCATAGATATAATATACCCATCCAGCACCAGGGGCTTTTTCTTTGATCAATCGTCCACGCTTGTCATAGATATATTTGAACAAATACCCGTTACCCTCATCTGAATTGATACTGGAATTTTCTGCCAACACTGGTGGAATCGTAAATCTCAGTCGACCAAAGTCATCATACACATTATAGGAGGTTACCCAGCCACTGCTCGTCTGAGTTCGCGCGGCAACTTGCAGCCCTCTGCTATCAGTGATCGTTTGCGAAACCCGCTGACCTGATGCCGTCACATATGAACTCATCTCATTTATGGTCAGCTCACCAGCAGCATAAAGCCTGCTATTTACTGGAAGTTGATCTTCTTTATCCGCATTGTCACTAATAGTCCATTTAATAATTCCTTCTGTACCATCATTGATTAGATAGTCATAGCTGGTTTTCTTTGCATTTGCCCAACTAGTAGAATGCCAGTCACTACCAATGCCAACTGTTCCCGTAACTCTACCAAGTGGAGAATCTTCGTATTTAGTAACTGCATAAGGTTTTGACTCACTAGGAATCCCATTTTCGCCATTATAATAACTGGCAATAAACGATCCAGAATTAATCTGATTATCGGGGTGAAAGCCTCCATGATTGGTTGTCTCCAAATCGTAACTTAGAAAGGCTGTATCCTGTACTCCTGTTGTTGCATTGTATTTTTGAAAAGCAATCAGATCATTCCCATTAGTTGCTCCTTCTGCAATTACCGTTTGAATGGGTCTACCTAGTCCATCACTGTACGTATAGGACATGCTTTTCCCATACTTATCTGCCCCAGCAAAAACCTGTTCATCCTCATAAGGTGCTAAAGCCACTTCTGTTCTTACAAAGTTGTGATCCAAGGATGGAGGAATGTTGCTAGATGCCCCAATCATCTTGGCAAAAAACTCATCATCGTCTGTGCCAGCCGTAAAAGAAAAGCCTGGCTGGAAAGTAATAGAGCTAACTACGTGATAGTCGAGACTGTTGTAAGCAGGAACATCTGCAGTGATTACCACAGTTTCTCCTTCTGCAGCACCAGGTACTGGCCTATCAACTTGAGCAAAGGAAAAAGCTCCAATTAATAGAAATAATACAGATAACGCTAGCCGTTTTTGGCTATTATGTGGTTGTAGGTTGGTGGCAATCATTAGGCTAAAACTTATTGCTATGGACAAAAAAATATTTTTTATCGATGAAAAACAATATTTCATCGATAAAAAATTAATTCTACCGGCTTAAGTCTCAGCTCACTAACGCTCCAAAAAGCCTATAAATATCTGTTTTTATGAAGAAAAATATCTCTAAAATCAATCAGGAAACCTACTCTTATCCAATCCTGGTATAATACGAAGGGCATTTTTATAATACACCTTCTTAAGTACCTCGTCAGATAATCCTAGACCATACATTCTCCAGAAAGCATGATATTTCTTATAATATGGAAAATACTCATCCTCTGTCTCCAATACTCTAAAGTAAGTGTAATACTCCTCAGGGTTGTAAGCATCTTTAGCAAACAATATTCTATCCTGATATTTCTCAAAGAATGCTTTTGCAAATCGTGGCTGCCTTCCCAACTCAGCAATCACTGCTCCTATACCAACATTGACATTCGGGTAGGTATCAAGGTGTTTTGATAATGCACCTAGATCGTTAGCCATCCAACCCATATGTGCATTGACAAAAGTTGTATTCGGATGCTTTTTAAACACATTATGTTGCTCAGCAATGATCTGCTCGAATGGTGCAGGATCCGTGTCGCTTCTTTTTCTTCCTGGTCGCAACTTTAACTCTAACCAACGCTCATTTTTCTCATCATGATCATCCCAAAACGACTTAGGATCTGCGGAATGGATCAAAACAGGAATTCCCAACTCACCACACTTCGCCCAGATTGGATCCAAACGAACATCATTTACAGGCACACGATTACCATCCACATCATTGATACCCATTCCCAGGCTCTTATATATTTTAAGACCTACAGCACCATTAGCAACATCTTCTTCCAATTGCCTCACAGCCTGTTGGGTCCAACCTTTCTCTCCTATTTCTTTGAAAGAAATGTTAGTAAACACTACGATTCTTCCCGGTGCTTCCCCTTCTATTCTACGAACCATAGAAGCTAAATATTCCTGCGAACCAATATCTCCAGCTGCACGATCATACCCTCTACCACTCAAATTGACCATGATTCCCATATTAAGTGCATCCATTTCTGGCTCCAACTTATTGATCCCATCAATAGTCAAGTTCCATTGATGACTATGCACATCGATAAATGGAAATTTAGCTCTGGTAACAGGATTCTCCGGAACCACCAGCGTAGATATAGGATCATAGACTTCAAAGTCCATCCGGACAGTATCCATATCCTGTGCGTATGAATAATTAAGTAGTCCCAAAAGGGTGACGATCAATAAATGCTTCTTCATAAATTATTTTTCTCGTTTGACGGTTGCTTTGCACCTTTTATACTGATTTTACGTTATCCTCGTTACGTTTTACAATGATGAAGCTCAAATTAAAATTGTTTTTCGTTAACGCCATCATTACCGGGATTCTGATAGGCTTAACACATGATAGTTATGGTCACCCTGACCTGAAACTTCATTCATTTATTTCACAACAATATCAAAGCCTAACACCACTAGAAGGCAGCAAACCCGCTTATGATATTTATGAGAAAGGCATCATTGGATACTACAATCTCCTTGCACAAGGAAAGAAAGTCGACAATAATAAATTAACACTGATCGATTTTCGCTTGTCAAGCAACAAGAAACGCATGTGGGTCATTGATCTCAACACCAATAAAGTACTTTATTATCGTCTTGTTGCTCATGGCAAAAACACTGGTGAGGAGTATGCTACTAACTTTTCTAACGTTAAAAACTCTAACAAGAGCAGTGTAGGCTTTTATCTAACAGGAGAGAATTATTACGGTAAGCATGGTCTCAGCCTCCGACTTGATGGAATGGAACCTGGCTTTAATAACAATGCGAGAGATAGAGCCATTGTCATGCACAGCGCTGCTTATGTGAGCAAAGATTTCACAAAAAGCATTGGCAGATTAGGTCGCTCATTTGGTTGCCCTGCTATTGCCCTGAAAGATCACAAAGAGATCATCAAGGGACTAGCTGAGCGATCAGTACTATTCATTTATTACCCGTTAGATGAGTACCATCAAAAATCAGCATTAAGCAATGCAGAGGCAGCTGAGCTATATTACAGTAGACTCCCTCTCTAAAGGGTACTAAACAACGCCTTTTTTAACTTTGGATTTCGATCATAGATATCTGGTCTAAAGTTTAAATAGCCATTTTCATCCACAAAAGCCGTCCAGTACTGCAAATGCACCATGATTGGTGAATTCATGATGATGGTTTGATTCGATTTTGATTTAGAAATCTCGTCAATATCACTTACTGACAAAGGCTTGTTTTGAGTAGCACCAATATAATAAGCCAATTTCATCGGATCAGATAGTCTCACACATCCTGAACTCAATGCACGATTGTACTTAGCAAATACTTCAGGGTGATTGGTGTCGTGCATGTAAATATTGAACTCATTTGGGAAAATGAATTTTACTCTCCCCAGCGCATTCATTTTTCCTGGCTCTTGCCTCAATGTGTAAGGAAATTTCCCAGCATTCTGCCAGTTAATAGCAGCAGCGTCCACTTCATTTCCTGATGCATCCAATACTTTGATCTGCAATGATGTCAAATAATTAGGATTCTTTGCCTGTGCAGGAATCATATCCTGATAGAGAATGGTTGGTGGCACGGTCCAATATGGATTTACAACGAAGTAGGTCATCTTGGATGAAAAAACAGGAGTTTGACGATAAGGCTTACCAACAGCCACCCCCATTTCCAATTTGATTTCACCTTCCCTGACTACCTCCATTTCATAGGCAGGCAAATTCACCATGATGTAGTGTTCGCCTAATTCTCTTGGCAGCCATCGGCAACGCTCGAGGTTCAAAATAATATCTTCAATTCT
>CAXEKM010000224.1:0-5411 GCA_963996645.1 uncultured Marinoscillum sp. | reverse complement strand
TGCGGATGTGAATCCAAAACCTGCTGCTATTGGTAATCCAGCAAAATAAGCTCCAGATGCATTTCCCATGTTGAACGCGCTTTGATTGAGTGATGAACCCAACATCTCAGACCCTTTGGCAGAGTTGATCATGGCCATCTGGATAGGAGTAGAAACACAGAAAGCGATCACTCCAATAGAGAAAGTCATCACCAAAACCCATACTTGAGAACTCGCCAGGTAGGTGTTCAATGCCAATAAGATAGCCATTCCGCCTAGTGCCACCGCAACTGCGAAAATAGGCTGCATCTTTTGCGCTAGCTTGGCACCAATAAAGTTGCCACAGAACATGCCTGTTCCTGCCAGAATCATGGCATAGCTTACTACGGCTGGATCATGTCCGGCTACTTCTGTTATTAATGGAGCGATATAACTGTACCAGGCAAAGAATCCCCCAGTTCCGATAGTGGTGAGTAAAAAGACCATCCACAGTTCTAGTTTCTTGAAGATTTTAAAGTCTGCAGCCAGAGAGCCACTAGACGAAGGAGGCATAGCTGGCATCCAAAGTTTAACACTCAAAATAGTGATCAATCCGATCACTCCGACAATGAAAAACGCAATGTTCCAATGAAATTCCTGGCCCAGATAGGTGCCGATGGGTACTCCAATAATGTTGGCTAAGGTCAGACCAGAAAACATGGCTGCAATAGCTTGTGCTTCCTTTCCTTTAGTGGCAATTCTACTGGCAACAACTGCTCCAATGCCAAAGAATGCACCATGCGGAAGTCCTGATAAAAAGCGCATCATTAATAGCGACCAATAGCTGTTGGCAAACCCCGAAAGCGAGTTGAAAACGGTAAACCAAATCATCAACCCAACAAGCACTTTATTAGGAGGCCATTTACTGCCGATAGCAGTGAGGAGTGGAGCCCCAACAACTACGCCTAATGCATACGCTGCAATAAAATGTCCAGCCTCAGGAATGGTTATGTCAAGTGCTTCAGCGATCTCAGGAAGGATTCCCATAATCACAAACTCCGTCATACCAATTCCAAATCCTCCTGCGGCTAATGCTAGTAGCGCTTTCTTCATGTGTCGCTTTTTAGTTGTAGAAGATACGATCAATGTATCAACATATTTTCAGCGAAGTTCTTGAGAAACTATGAATTATTAGAAGATCATGATATTCTTTTACAAATAATTGAATGATTTGTACAAATGGTTATGCTTTTTGTTTTTTCTGATCCCACCAGATATAAAGTCCAAATCCCACCAAACACACGGCTGAAGCCCAGATGAATCCAGTTTTTAATCGATCGGTAGAATCTCCAAGATAGGCAATGAAACCTATCAAAGGTAAAATCCCGATGGCAGTTGCAGCCACAAATTTCCAAAATCGCATGGAAGATAGACCTGCCACGAAACTGATAGTGTCATTGGATAGGAAAGGAGCGAATCGGAAAATGGCAATTAGCCAGAAGCCATACTGCTCCAGATAGGATTTCATCTTTTTCTCTGACTTTTTACCCAATAGTTTCTGCAGCGTGTATTCACTTAGGTAGTTGCCAATACCGTATGCTAGAATAGATGCTAACAACACTCCAGCTAACGCTAGCAAACTTCCTTTCCACGGGCCGTAAGCTAAGATGCTTACCACCATCAATAGCCACGACGGTATCACAAAAGCAAACATTTGAATAATGAATCCAACAAGAATGATGATGGGTCCCCAAAAGGAAAGTTCTTTGACCCAGGCCTGAATCCTATCTTGATTTTCACTGGTTAGGACATTCCATCCCTCATTGGCAAAATCATGAAAAGACGAGTTGAAAAAATAGAACGCGGCAAGCGTACCAATCATAACGATGGTTACTGCGGCAGGGATTAATTTGCTTGTACTGATTTTACTCATTACCACTAGTAACTATTGTACAAGGGGATAATGTTTATAAATGCATTTATTTACTGATCTCATCCTCGTTTGTAACGAGGATGTACAAAGCATAGCATTTGTAATGCGACTCATACCAATATTATCATCACGAATTTGATATTATTGCAAGATGTCTGGTGACCGTTATATAATATCCGATCAAAATGCTTTGTATTTTCTTACTTTCACGGTGGTGGGATGGATAGATGTATTCACTAGAAAAGAATATAGGTTAGATATTGTAAACTCTCTCAATTATTGCATTCAATCGAAAGGACTTACTGTTTATTCATGGTGTGTTATGAGTAATCATCTTCATTTGATTGTTAGAGCAGATGAAGGTTTTAGGTTATCTGATATCATCCGTGATTTCAAGAAGTTCACTGCAAAACAAGTCCTTGATCGAATTGAAAATGAGCCAGAAAGTAGGAGAGATTGGATGTTGAATCAGTTCCGATTTGCAGGACGCAATCTAAAGCGCATTACAAATTTTAAATTCTGGAAAGATGATAATCATGCTATCGAACTTTCAAGCGGGATGATAGCGGATAAATTGGATTACATCCATCAAAATCCAGTAAAGGCTATGATTGTTGAGGAGCCTGAATATTATTTGTTTAGTTCAGCAAGGGACTATTCAGGAGTGAAGGGCTTGGTAAATATTGAATTTATTTAGCCAAGTTTCAAACTTGATAGTTTATGAATCCGCGTTGCAAACGCGGACTAGTTAAGGGTGATTGTTTGATCTAGCCCTCTTTACTAAGCTGCATTGCCTCATCTATCACTGGTTCAGGATAACCGGAAATTTTCAATAGCTTAATAGCATTTCGAGTGGTTAATGGACCTTCCTTAAGTTGATGATCGAATACCAACTCGTCATTGGTAATGTCTTCCGTAAAGTGATACAGATCAAAACTGTCCTGAAGTAACTCCACTAACTCCAGATCGTGGGTGGCTACCATCACCAGATTATTACCTTGATTGAGATGTGAGAGTACTGCTTTTGCTGCAGCGATTCGCTCCAGTGTATTCGTTCCTCGAAATACTTCATCCAGTACGAAGAAGCTAGATTCGGACGCTGAAGACTGTTTTAGTAGATCACCAACCACATTAACTTCCTGCAGGTAATAGCTCTTACCCTGGAAAAGATTGTCATCAATCCGGATAGAGCTGGCTACCTTGAGAATTGGAGCTTCAAATGAATCTGCAAAACATACATGTAAGGTTTGCGCAAGAATCGAGTTGATCGTCAATGTGCGTAAAAAGGTAGACTTACCAGACATATTCGATCCGGTGATTAAGACACTTTTACCTTGAATGGTGATGGAGTTTCGAACACAATCCGGAATCAGCGGATGGTAAATATTGATCGCTGCTAATTGCTTTTCTTCCGTGCTTAATGTTGGATAGCAGAGGTTAGCAGATCCGGATTGCAGTGAGCAGATGGAAATGGCCGTATCTATCTCTCCAACATACTCGAATAAGGTCAGGATTGCTTGTTCTTTTTCTTTCAGCTCTTCCAGTAGTTCAAAAAGAGCAAATACTTCCACCATGAAGAAGTTTTTGAACATCTCAAATAGACCAAAAACGAGGGCTGAAAGCTCGTCCTGAACATTGCCTCCTGGTCTAAAGCTAATCAGACTGTATTTTCGTTTGAAACCTTTCAATTTTCCTAAAGCATCAGTTACTTCCTCTTGGTACAATTCAGGATTTAATTGATTGAGTTCTTTAGCTACGACCATTAATTGATTGAGCTGTGGAAGCGACTGCATATAGACTAATGTGTTGTTCTTATTCCAGAAATGTACAATCAAACTGATGGTGATTGGGATCAACAAGAACAGCAAACAAACCGGGTATTTGAAAGAAAGCACAATCAAGCAAATGATTACTGTAAGATTCAAAAACAAGAGGTTATACCATTTAGGTTTCGCTAATTGTTCTTCTGAGAACAAGGACTGCAGGTGGTAAGCATCTCGATCACTTAGTTTGTGCAGTAAGACCTGAGTTTTTTCTCTCAGGGCAGTATTGCTAAAAAGCGCTTTAAGTTTCTTCCATGGATTAGTGAGTGAATCAGTAGGCTCAGTCAATACTTTGAACAAATACTGCTGGCCTATTCGACTTATTGTTCGATCTATAAAAGCGAAAATTCCTCTTAGGTCGAGATCATTGATGGTTTGTTCGCTTAGTTTATGATAGGGTTGGTTTTTAGTTTGCTCATAATTGGAATATCGTTCGATGAGGTAATAATCCGAAGGAGTGTCTTTGGGTTGCCCCCAGCTTTCACGAATCGATTGAAGTGTTTTACGAGCAGTACGTCTTCTCGAAATCATCATGCCTGTAACAGCAATGGCCAAAATGATGATAGCACCAAGTAAATAGATCATTGACGGTTGATTTTGCGAGGTTAGTAGCTGATATGGGTGGGTTTATTACAAATTAATCTGAATTCGATTTGGTATTACTCTACCTTGAAGGAATAAGATAAGATCATTAATGCTGTTTTCTTTATTTAGTTTTTTGAGCTGTAATACCTCAATATTTCCATTGTTTAATTTCAATACAAGAACTCGAGTTCTTATTACAACTAAATACAGTGCCGAAAGTCCCATTAGCATCAGAGATGCGTAAATCATTAGTCCCGCAATTTGTGCTTTGGGGTGGTTTGTAGGAAATTCAAAATGAAATGGACCGAAGTAGTAAAAGATTGAATTTGAGATTGTTATAAGTAGCAAGCCAAATAGCAGCGTTCGGATGGGGTGGTTTGTCTGAGGGCCATATTTAAATTCTAAGGTTTGTATATCATCAAAGTCAATGCTTTTGTGGACCTGGTAATTCTTCAGAATCTGAATTCCCAATTCATTAATTTTAAATTCTTCGGTGGCGAACATCTTTAGTTTGGATGAATTAAAAAAAAACCTTGTTATTCTCCTTTTTTCCTGCTCTTCATTTCTTGCCTACTAGGTCAGGATTACTGTAAATTAAATCAATCAGTTCCCGAGATTCCTCAATCTCATCCTCGTTTGCAACGAGGATGCTTAAAGCTAAGCATTTGCAATGCGTTTGATAATTCACAGTGTCAAGACAAATTATATAATATTGTATGATGTCTTGTGACCATTATCTAATATCCGATCAAAATGCTTCGTATTTTCTTGCATTTACGGTAGTTGGGTAGGTTTATTACAAATGCAAGTTACAAACTTGGTTATTAAGGAATCCGAGTTACAAACACGGACTAAAAATGTCAGATAATAACCTAATCCAATTAAAAGTCGCCGTTCGAACCTTTTTAGCATTCACAGTGTAACAATTGTTACGATCCAGACCAGCAGCTAAACCGTATCTTTATCCAGTAAATGACGCATAAAGATGAAAGAGATCATAGATGAAATCATTAATGGGTATGTAGGCTATGCCAACTATCTGTGGCAGGAGATCACACATCCCGCATGGCATAATTATTTCTATTGGCTACTTGGAGTATCCTTGTTCTTTT
>CAXEKM010000223.1:0-8623 GCA_963996645.1 uncultured Marinoscillum sp. | reverse complement strand
TGAGTGTATTAAAGAAGAAATGCGGCTGTATTTGACTTTTTAGATAAGCCAATTCCGTTTCCAGGCTGTTTTTTTCTAATTCACGCTGTGCATCTCGCTCTCTCAGTCGATCAATCATAAGTTTGATTGCTGCAGTTACTCCAACAATGTATAGCTCCCCAACATAAACCGTAATGATGTAGCTTAAACCGAATAAGTTAGTTTCCTCATATGCAGACTCTGGCCAAATGTTGGTGGTTACCAGTCCATAGGTTAACAATATCTTCACAAAGGACATGACCAATACAGAAACGAACAACCCAATAATGTAAAGCGTGATCTTCTTCTTGGATAATAGTCTTGGTATTAACCAATACAAATGGAAGTAACACAGGATGATGTGAATAGGGAATTCTACCAGGTTGGATTTGATAGAATACTCGTAATCATCGAAGTAATGACCCCAACGCACATAGTTGAATGAAAAATAACTCACCCAAAAAATGATGTGTCCAAGTGTTTCTCTATGTTCTTTAAGTTTATTCAATTTCAGGTTGCTGTAAAGGGCAGAATATGTTCAATATCATAAGACTAGCGCATTTTTGCTTATTTTAATCGAAATCGCCTTTTTTTTATCTAAACAGCTGGTTTTTAGCGTCTAGCAGCTTGAATGCGGTTCGTAGTAATTCGTATGTCATTCAGCGATAGAACCTTGTCGTACTGCGAATAAATTTTTAAGAATTCTTAACACTATCTTAATTAGATGTCGAGGCTGCTTGAAACAGCCGCCTAACCACAATAAACTTAAAGTTATTCTTATGAGGAAAATACTACCATTTTTTATGATGATGCTGATCAGTGTCGTGACCTTCGCGCAGAGAACTGTGTCAGGGACCGTAAAGGATGCTGCATCAGGAGAGCCGATTCCTGGAGCAACTGTTCTCGTGAAAGGGAGCAGCAATGGAACAACCACAGACATGGACGGAAACTATCGTCTTCAAGTGTCAGAAACTGACGGTATTCTTGTTTTTTCATTCATTGGATATGCCAATGTAGAAGCGACAGTAGGAAGCCGATCAGTTGTTAATGTAGACATGACAGAAGATGTTACAGAACTTGGTGAAGTAGTTGTAACAGCTTTTGGTATAGAAAAAGATAAAAAAGCATTGGGATATGCTGTTACAGGAGTAGAAAGCGAAGACCTATCTACAGTAAAGCAATCCAACGTTGTAAACTCATTGGCAGGTCGTGTGCCTGGTTTGGTGATTACACAATCAACTGGTGGTATTGGTAGTGGTTCAAGAGTAGTTATTAGAGGTAACAACTCTCTGACTGGAAACAACCAACCTTTATATGTAGTAGATGGTGTGCCAGTTGATAACTCGGGTTTCGGATCTGCAGGTGGTGATGATCCAGCCAACTATGAAAGAGTGGATTACGGTACTGGTATCTCGGATTTAAACCCGGATGATATCGAGTCTATGAGTATCTTGAAAGGTCCAAACGCTGCGGCACTTTATGGATCTAGAGCTGCAAATGGTGTAATCATGATCACCACTAAGAAAGGTAGAACTAACAAAGGTTTAGGAGTTACTTATTCTTCTAACTTCACCTGGGAAAATCCATTGTTATTGCCAAAGTACCAAAATGAGTACGGTCAAGGATCTAACGGAAACACTTACACAGTTCTTAGTGAATTGAAAAGTAGTGGTGCAGGATGGGGACCAAAACTGGATGGTTCTAATCAACTATACTGGAATGGTGAAACTAAACCTTATACTGCGCAACCGGACAACGTAGCAGATTTCTTCGAAACGGGTTTCAATGCAATTAATACAGTAGCTATTGATGGAGGAAATGAGAATGCAAGTGCTAGATTCTCTTACTCAAACTCGTCCTTTAACTCAATAGTGCCAAACTCTAATTTGCAGAAGAATAACTTCAACTTAAGAGCAACGGCTAAAGCAAGTGAGAGATTGTCTTTCGATTCTCGTGTGACATATTTCCACCAGGAAACTCAAAACAGAATTTCTCAAGGTACTGAAGGTATGATGGCAAATGTGTACACAATGCCAAGAAACTTGATCCTTAATGACCTTAAAGATTACAGAACTGAGGAATTAGGTGTAAATACATGGAGTGCAAGTGGAGGAAATCCATACTGGACACTTTACAACGACAGAAACCAGGATTATAGAGATCGTTTCTCTGGTTTCATTAAGGCAACTGTAGAATTAACTGATGACTTATCAGTGTTCGGTAGAGTAGGTTCTGACCAGGTTACTCAAAAAACCGAAAGAGTAGAGCAGCCAGGTCACTGGTTCTATCAATCAGGTAGATTGAACTTCAATACCTACAAAACTGGTGAGACAAATGCGGACTTCTTGTTCATGTACAACAAAGAAGTTAGCAAAGTAGGTGTATCGGTAAACGCTGGTGGTAACTACAGAATGAACACTTACGAGCAACAAGGCGTATCAGGTGAGAACTTTAAAATCCCTACTAAGCCTATCGTAGAAAGTGCTTCTATCTTGTCACCTTCTTACACGCCAACACAAACTAAGAAAGTAACTTCTTTGTATGCGTCTGCAGAATTCTCTTATGACAATTTTGTTTACTTGAACTTATCTGCAAGAAATGACTGGTCTTCAGCATTACCAGTAAGCAACAACTCATACTTCTACCCATCTGCGAGTTTATCAGTATTGATCGACAGATTTGTTGATCCAAATGCGTCTTTCCTGGATTATTGGAAAATCAGAACTAGCTGGGCGCAAGTAGGTAACGATACGGATCCATTCCAATTGAATACTCCTTATTACCTGGAGTCTCCATCTAACTCATATCTTGGATTTCCTGTACTTTACAGATCAGCAATCGAGTACGATCCAGATTTGAAGCCAGAGCAAACTGCTTCATTCGAGGTTGGAACAGATTTCAGCGCACTTGGAAACAGATTGTATGCTGATGTTTCTTACTACAGCATTAGTTCTACAGATTTGATCCTTACGGTAGGTGTTCAGGATGCTACAGGATTTGACCAGTACCATACCAACGTTGGTGAAATCACAAACCAGGGGGTTGAATTGATGTTCGGTGGAACAGTAATTAAGTCATCAGACTTCTCTTGGGATATCTCAGCAAACTTTGCTAGAAACAGAAACAAATTGGTTAGCCTTCTTGAAGGTGCTGAAGACTTTACATTCACAACTACAAATGCTGGTACTGTGAATGTAAGAGCAACTGTAGGTGGTGGATATGGTGATATCTACGGATATACTTATGAGCGTGATGATGCTGGCAACATCGTAACAGGTGCAGATGGTGTTCCAATGCGTAACTCAGATTATACCTTGCTTGGAAACTACCAGCCAGACTGGACAGGTGGTTTGTCAAACAACCTGAAGTACAAAAATCTTTCATTGAGATTATTAGTTGATGCAAGAATCGGTGGAGAAGTATTCTCTGGTACTGATGCAGCACTTGATGGAAGTGGATTAAGTGAAAAAACACTTGAGTACCGTGAAGGTGGAGTTGTGGTTGCTGGTGTTACAAACACAGGTACTTCAGAAGCTCCAGTTTACAGTACAAACGAAGCAAACATTACAGCTCAGCAATACTGGGGTAACTACAGTTCAATTCCTGAAAACTACATTTTCGATCAAACTAACATCCGTTTGAGAGAGGCGTCTTTGAATTTCAGACTTCCTAAGTCTTTAATTTCTGCTACTCCATTCCAGGATATCACAGTTGGTGTGATTGGTAGAAACTTGTTCTTCTTGTATAAGAAGATGGACAACTTCGATCCTGAGTCTAGTTACTCTACTAGTAATTTCGCGCAAGGGGTGTTGTTCTATAACCTTCCGACGACAAGACAATACGGGATTAACCTAAACATCAAGTTTTAATTGAACTCGAAAAATACAATCGATATGAAAGCATTAAAATTTATAGCAATAATGATGATGGTAATAGGGTTCGTATCCTGTACCTCTGATTTTGAAGACCTAAATACAAATCCAAGAGAGATCTCTTCGGATGAGGCAAGTGCTAAGTATTTCTTGACGGGCGCACAGTATAAACTTTACGGTCCGGACAGATATCCTTACTGGAGAGCGCAGTTGATCCATGCAGATAGATATGCTGGTCACTTCACTTTTGGATTCAACGGATCCTGGTGGGATGATGGACTAGGATATACTTACAATCCAGGCTACACTGATGCAGCTTGGGATTGGTTAGCTGGTTATCTTGGTAGCCTGGATGTATACATGGACTTAACTACTGCAGGTGGTGAGCTTGAAAACGAGCAAATGTATGCAGTAGGTCAAATCATTAAGGGTTTGTACTTCCAAATGTATACTGATGCATTCGGTCAGATCCCTTACAGCCAGGTTGGTGATATCTCTGTATTGACTCCTCAGTTTGATTCTCAGGATGTGATTTACAAAGGAATCATCGCGGAACTAGATGAGGCAATGGCAACTATTGGTGATGCAACTACTACTGGTATCGGCGTAGATGATCTTGGAGCTAATGATATTTACTGTGGAGGTGATCTTCAGAAATGGAAGAAGTTAGCGAACACTTTGAAGCTAAGAATTGCCATGAGAGCGTTGGGTTCTGCAGGAGCTGATTTCGCTTCTTCAGCAATCACTCAGGCCTTAGGTGCTCCATTATTGGATGACGCAACTGGTGATATCTTAATGCAAAAAGACCTTGTGATTTCTCAGTGGGCGAGTGCTGCTTACGGTGATGTGTGGTACAACTTCGGTGCTGGATCAAACTGGAAAGTAAGCAAGCCATTGTTGGATTACTTAAGAGACAACAATGATCCACGTTTGAGTAAATATGCAAAGCCTGCATTGGGTGGAACAGTAACCTGGACTAAGCCAAGTGCTGAAGATAATCCAGAAGGAAATGAGAACTTCCAGAAAAGAGTGGACTTCATCGTTCAAACTTTGACAGATGCTGGAGCAGATCCAGTTGTTGAAACTAGCGGTGATGATGTGACCGTAACAATAGACGGAGGTCATTATATTGGTCAGCCAGTTAGATTGAATGGGTTTATCTATCCGTTTGTGGCTGATGCCTTCTTCTCTGATCCAGCGGATCTTATCATTAATGCTAAAGGTGGAGATAATATCCTTCCTGAAGTAGTTTTCACTTCAGCAGAAGCATATTTTCTACAGGCAGAAGCAGCAGTTAGAGGTATTGGAAGTGGCGATGCACAGACTTTGTTCTCTACAGGTATTTCTCAAGCGATGAAAATGTGGGGTGTTAGTGATGGCGAAATTGCTGCATACCTGGCGTCTTCAGATTTAGCATTGCTATCAGGTTCTCAAGAAGAGCAATTGGCAAAAATCGCTACTCAGAGATGGATTGCTGATTTCACTGATGGATTCGAAGCTTGGGCGGTTGTAAGAAAGTCAGGATATCCTGCTGAATTATCTGCCGGTGTTGATGATAGCGATATCTACGCATTTGGTGATATCAACGGAGCTTATCCAATGAGAATGCAGTATGGTAATGCTGTGAAAAGTGAGAATGCAGCTAACTACGAGTCAGCAGTAGCATCTCAAGGTCCAGATAAGCAGGACGTTGCTCTTTGGTGGGCAAAATAAGATTAGAAAGTAGATTACATTGTGTTTATAAGTTAGCGAAATGAGCCTCCCTCTGGGAGGCTTTCGCTTTTTATAACGAGTGGTAAAAAACTATCGCTAAACGGAATAAATGCAGTTTAGGGTGCGTCAAATGTTGTTTAGCGATGATCCTATACCATACCGCTAATAAATTTTAAGGAGTGGTTTTAGACCTGTTATTTAGACCTTGAGAAGATATAAGAAACTACTTATGGACGTTAAAGGAACAACAGGAGAATTTGTCATTTCGGAAACACAGCAAGCTTCCAAAAATAATCATGGAGCTATTGCATTGATGGTCTCTCTATTTTTCATCTTCGGGATCATCACTGTGTTCAATGACGTGCTCATTCCGCACTTGAAGTCTGTATTTAGTTTAACATACATCCAGGCTATTCTAATACAGTTCACCTTCTTTAGCGCCTACTTCTTAATGGCTATGCCAGCGGCTAAGGTGATTGCAGCCAAAGGTTATAAGAATTCAATTGTTATAGGGCTTTTAGTAGTGATGTTTGGCTGCTTACTTTTCTATCCAGCAGCCTCCATGGTGTTCTATCCATTGTTTCTTTTGGCGCTGTTTATCATGGCATCAGGCATTACTTTGCTACAAGTTTCTGCCAATCCTTATCTATCAGCGCTTGGGCCGGCCGAGACGGCTTCTGCAAGATTGAATCTTGCTGGTGGTTTTAACTCTTTTGCAACGGTCATCGGGCCACTTATCGGAGCACATTTTATTTTAAGTAGTAGTGAGGCACAGCGAGGAGCAGAAGCTGTTCAGATGCCATACATCATACTAGCGCTGTTTGTGTTGACAGTTGCTGGGATCATTTATTTCTATCAATTGCCAATCCTGTCAATTGAAAGTAAATCAACCACTAAAAAAGGAGCCTGGAAGTTTAAGAATTTAAGATTAGGAGTAGTTGCGATATTCCTCTATGTAGGAGCAGAAGTTACAGTAGGTAGTTTCTTGATTAACTATTTGTCGTTAGAAAATATTGCAGGATTAAGCGAGCAGTCTGCCGCCAAGTATGTTTCAATGTATTGGGGTGGAGCTATGATTGGGAGGTTTATAGGAGTCGCTTTCCTAAATCGAGTAAAAGTCACGAAAGCACTTACAGACGTTTCTATAGTTGCATTTCTATTAGTGACCATCTCGATCCTCTCATCTGGCTCCTTATCTGTGTGGACCATCGTAGCAGTAGGATTATTCAACTCTGTGATGTGGCCTTGTATTTTTCCATTAGGAATCAAAGGATTGGGAGAATACACCAGTGAAGGTTCTGGTCTAATGATCATGGGTGTAGTTGGAGGAGCAATTATTCCATTGATTCAAGGTGTTATGGCTGATTATTGGTCGTTGCAAGGTTCATTCTGCATTGCGCTGGTGTGCTATGCCTATTTGATCTACTTCGCCACAGTGAGTGGTAAAACGGAGGCCAAAGGATGAAAGCAGCTATTGGGATAGATATCGGAGGAACTAACGTTCGTGTCGGACTTGTTCTCGAACTTGGTGAGGTTATTCATCAGTCAAGAATTGAGGTAGCTACTCATACTGAAGGAGAACTATTTTTAAATCAACTGATTCGTACCGTCCATGAATTCTTAGCTTTTTCAGAGGATCTAAAAATTCTAGGAATAGGAATTGGCTCACCTGGAGCCAATATAGAAGAGGGAATTATTGAGCGGGCGTCTAACCTACCCTGGAAGAGACTCCCGATTGTCGAGAGATTGTCTTCGCATTTTGATTTACCAGTCTTTTTGACCAACGATGCCAATTTGTTCGCTATTGCGGAAAAAGGATATGGTCATGCATCACAAATGACTGATTTTTTAGCAGTAACACTTGGTACTGGTGTTGGAGGAGGAGTTTATGCTTCTGATCAATTAGTCACTGGTGCGAATGGGTTAGCAGGTGAGGTGGGACATGTGATCTATGAAAGAAACGGTAGATCGTGTAAATGTGGAAGGCAAGGATGTCTGGAGCGATATGTTTCTGCATCCGGTGTAGTGGAAACTGCCAAAGAATATATTCTGGCTAAAGAATATCCAAGTGAATTATATGGTGTGCCTGAGCATCTGATCAGCGCACAGTTAGTCGCAGATTCTGCAAAAGATGGAGATGTCCTTGCTATGAAAGTATTTCAAGAAACAGGGAAAATTTTGGGAGAGGCACTAGCCGATTTTGTGGCTGTGTTGAATCCGGAAGCCATTTTTCTCTCGGGAGGATTATCCAATTCTGGAGACCTCCTTTTAAAACCAACTCGAGCAAGTTTTTCTAAAAGCTTGCTTTCAATCTATCCCAACCAACCAGCAATACGCACCTCTGCAATTCCAGATAATGATGCAGGGGTATTAGGAGCTTCAGCTTTGGTGTGGGAATACAGTAAGAAATTGAATGAATCGTCTTTGACAGAGATATGATAGAAAACATGAAGATTAAACAATTTGACCAAAAGGAATGGGAACGTAGCTCATTCACCCAAAAGGAAAAGATTCATACGGCTATTTTCAGTCAGCCGGAGGAGGCGTCAGCTCTGATTGCTAAAGAAATTGCGGACTTGATTCGCGAAAAGTCAGGTAAGGGAGAAAAATGTGTGCTTGGATTAGCTACAGGTTCATCTCCTAAAGGTGTGTACAAAGAGCTTATTCGATTGCACAAAGAAGAGGGTCTATCATTCAATAACGTATGCACCTTCAACCTTGACGAATACTATCCAATGAACCCTGACGAACTTCAGAGTTATGTCAAGTTCATGAATGAAAATTTGTTTGATCATATCGATATTCCATCTGAGAACGTGCACATTCCTGACGGTACACTAGCACCAGAAGAAGTGGCTAATTACTGTGCAGTGTATGAACAAAAAATCGCTGATCTCGGAGGTTTAGATCTTCAGCTATTAGGAATTGGTAGAACAGGTCACGTCGGGTTTAATGAGCCGGGATCTACTGTTCACTCTAAAACCAGAATGGTCAATCTGGATAACATTACTAGAATTGAC
>CAXEKM010000222.1:0-5158 GCA_963996645.1 uncultured Marinoscillum sp. | reverse complement strand
CTGTTTTCCTCTGTTGCTGTTTCTGATGCCATCCCTAGATTTATCAAAAATTGATTTTGATAGTTCATCAGTCTTGTCAGCATGATTTAGGATTTGCTCCACGAGCGTTGATGCTTCGTCTACCTTATTCAACTGACGCTGAGAGCCCTGACTCATCTGTGAAATTGCACTTGCAATTTCTGTAGTGCTGTTCGTCATCTCCTGGCTCGATGTTAGCATCTCATCTGAAGCATTTCCGATGCTTTCAGCATTGAAGGATATGTGTGTAAGTATTTCAACCAATTGATCCAGGCCATCGTTAAAATTGAGCATCATCGCTCGAATATCCCCATTGGCGTTATCATCAAAACGCTGCGAAAGATCTCCTTTAGCCAATGCTTTGGACATTTCATTGAGTCTAAGAATTGGCTGCGTGAAGGAGACCAATAACGTGTTGATGGCTTCACTTAGGTCTAACCATGCACCTGATTTGCCGGTAGAGTCTACACGTAATTTCAAATTCCCTTCATGACTAACAGAATAGATCACTTCGTTGGTATTTGCGATTACCTTAGATAAGTTGTCACGCATTTCAATTAATGCAGAACCCAGAATGTCGTCCTCACTTAAGAGTTCAAATTCAGCATTCAATTTACCTTGACGCACATGGTTAGCAAATTCTGTTTTCGCAATCAATCCATCCGTTAATGCATTTAATGCTCGGTGAGCTTGTCCCAATTCATCTCGAGAGTTAACACGTTGTCTTTTAGGAAACTTACCTTCAGAAAGCAGGATAGCATTCCTGTTGATCAAATTGATGTTTCTAGTGATCTTTTTGAGATGTACCAGCAAGATGAATACGCCAATAGCGGAGATCAGTAACATCATGATTACCAAGCCAATGGTGCTTTGACTAACTTTTTCATCTACTTTCAAGCTGCTTCTAGAAATGAATTCATTCAGAAATGGCACCATTTGGTGAATGGAAGCTCTTAAATCCCCATGGAGTCCATCATCTTCGTTCAAACCGATTGTCTGTTGGATAGCCACAACTCGAGTAAAAAGTTTCTGATAAGTGTCCAGTTTATTGAGGAGTTCTTGTCTAGCAGCTCTATTGCTGACACGTTGATTTAAATGTTGTTGAAAGTCTTCTATACTCTTGTTGAACTTGCCTAGATATTGTACGTCATTTCTCAGGAAGAAATCCTTTTCATGTCGTCGAAGCATAAGCATGTATGAAGGGTCATATGACGTTTTAGAATCTTCAACATCATGTATAGCATCCCTTAATTGGCCCACCAGGCCATCATCCTTGAATCCTTTGATGCGAATTTGATCGGCTAACTGATCGAAGAGGGTACTGTAATCGGTTAATAAGTCTTTGGCGGTTTGTGCTTCTATTTCATCCACTCGATGCCTGGCAACCAAACTATCTAATGATTGCTTTAGATCGGCAACTATCTCGTGATGCTTCGAAAGGTATTCACTCTTGCCAGTAGTAATGAAAGAAGAGTTTTTGTACTCTCTGGCTAAGAAATCCTTTTCGTGTTTACGAAGTTCCAGCACCTCCAGCTTCATGCCAATGAGGTACTTCTGAAGATCTTCATAATCGAGAATGTTTCTGATAGTATAATAAGTCCATATTCCGAATATCAGCGCAAGCCCATACGGAATAAGAAACTTACCAGTAAGTCCTTTAAAAATATTCATTAGTTGGTTTGTCGATAGCCGACGCGAATTTGGTTCGCACCTAATGATAATCTAAGAAAAGCTATGTTATCGTTGAATTAAATTCGACAAATGGCGGAAAAACGTTGACCTATGAAAATATCTGATTTAAATGGTGCTGCAGGTGATCAAAGTAGTCCTCAGCAAGGTATTGATAGGTATATGTTTCTTCATTGATGATCACGGCGTGATCAGCATGTTCATCTAGTGAGTTATCCAGTACATTCAATAGCGATAAGTTCAGCGAATACCACAAATTGAGGGTTTCTGCCCAACTTTGATTTTGGTAACCCCGTACATCTACCCACTTGTCCTGATCATATTTAGCTATCTCGTAAGGCTTGCTGCTCTGCTGTAAATGCATAAACCGGTAGTAGTTGTTGATACAACTATCACACAGATGACCCAGAATCTCTTTTTTACTCCATTTCTTATCATCTAGCTTCAGACTCACCTTGGATTCATCCAATTTTTTTAAGCGATCATACGCATCATTTACAAGAGCAAAATAGGCTACCATTATCGTTCAGTTTACATACCCAACACGCAGTAATGTAGGAAAAGTTGCAGTTATTTCTGAATTCCACAGAGGTAAAAGTTGATCGTGCAATTGCCTTGTAGGGTCCTCCATTATTTGTGATTTCATTGTCTTGATGGCAGACCAGGTGTTGATATATTTAATGAAGTGCTCCAAGTCCCAATTCACTTGATATTGAAAAAGGGGTGTATTGATCTCTTTGAAGGGAAATGGAATAGATTGGTAATTCTCATCTATATATTTTCTTTCAGGTTCCCAATAGTCTTGAGTAGAGGAGTAAAATTGATCTATTAGTTGATTGATAGGTTTACTGACACGAACCAGTCCATAACCTGTTATTACTATCAGCCCACTTGGTTTTAATACCCTTCTTACTTCCTCATAAAATTGATCAAAGTTGAACCAATGAATGGCCTGAGCAACAACTATCAGGTTTACAGAGTCATTTTTGATAGTTGTGTTTTCTGCAGGTTGAACCAGATAGCTAACATTGGATAATTTGGGTGCCTTTTTCAACTGCTCCTCACTAATATCTGTAGCGATGATTTCTTGGAAATGAGGAGCTAATAGTTGAGTGATTTGACCAGACCCAGCTCCACAGTCCCAAACTGTGTGCTTTTCCGAGACTAAATCTAAAATGTAATCGATTAACTCTGCCGGATAAGAAGGACGATAGCGTGCATATTGATCAGATTCTCTGGAAAATAAGTCTTTCATTACTGTGGGCTTCGTCTCATGAAAAATAAGGTTCCTCCATTCGGCTGATTCCATTCATGATAGGTTTCAAAACCAAAGTATTCATAGACTCTTTTGTTCCTGGGTACTGAAGTTTCCAGATAGATCGGTAAATCATCTCTTAAGGACCAATCAAAAATTTGCTCTTTGAGTTCTCGAGCGGCAGAAGTTTTTTTGCCAATGTTGGTCGCACCAAAAAACCAGAAGTATAGAAATTTCCCATCTGTTGGTCTCATTTTTTTGACATATGCCTCTCGCTTCAACACGTCTGGCACTCGTGAAATACCAATGCAATTAAGTACCAGCAATATTTGATACCAGATATCTCGTAATCCCTCTTTTTTATAATTGTAGGGATAGCAAATGGCAACTGCTTCTCGATTGCTTGAGAGCAATACCCCATTTCTGCTTATAGCCGTATCGAAAGCATAGCAAGCAAGAGCTTTCAGGCTTCTGGGCTTCTTAGGATTAATTACAGAAACTACACTCGGGTTATTGTGAAATGACTCTTCGATGATCGCAATGACTTTTTTCTTAAGGTCGCTTCCCTTTTTCATAGTTGAAAATTGAGATGTTTTCAATTCAAATCCAACCAAACGAATCACAAGTAGTGTCTATAACATCGAACAATTGACTCTATATGAAAAAGGTGATCTATGTGATTGTTGCCGTTTGGCTTATTACAGGCTGTGAGGATGATTTAGACAGTGTTTGTGTTGATGAGCCTTTTGATAGGTATGAATGGCTGGCTGACATCAGAGCTGATTTGAAGACTACTGAGATAAGTTCAAGTATTACTCAATATAGATACAATGAGCAATGCGTGTATTTGGTGAATCCGGGAGATTATCCAGATTCAATGACGCAGGTTTACAATATGGAAGGAGAAGTTATTTGTCAATTTGGTGGAATCGCTGGCTCAAATACTTGTCCTGATTTCTACGAAAAAGCTACTGACGCAAAGATAATTTTCGAGCAATAGTGAATTAGGTTTTATTGTTTGAAGAGTAAGCCAGTGTTCGCACTGGCTTTTTTTATATCCTTTCACCGGTTTTTAATTCGATGACCTGATTGACACAAGATGGAATCTCCTCTTGATAATGTGTGACATAGATTAAGGTAATATTGGTTATTCTACTGATTTGATCAATGATCAGTCGAATATTCTCAGTTTGTGACCTGTCCAGCCCCTGACATGGTTCGTCAAGAATTAATAAAGAAGGCTTTTTGATTAATGCTCTACAAAGTAGCACCATTCGCTGCACCTGAATTGAAGAGTTCTTGAATAACTTTTTTGCATAAGATTCAATTTGAAGAAGCTCCATCCATTTAAAGGCATTTTCTTCATCTGCAGGAGTTAACTTCTTAGCAAAAGGACCTTCTCTTAGTCCTGATAAAACCACATTTAAACAGTTTTGAGACGTTTTGAAATAATGAAGGAGCTCTGGAGATACAAACCCTATTTTTGCCTTCGTTTCCCAGATAGTTTCACCAGAACCTTTTTTTCTGTCAAACAAGGTAATGTCGTTGGCGTAGGCTTGTGGATTATCTCCATTGATCAAGCTTAGCAAAGTGGATTTTCCTGAACCATTTGGGCCCAATAAAGCCCATTTTTCTCCTTGCTTTACGGTCCAGTTAATGTTCTTCAGTATTTGCTTGGTATCATATATAATGTTCACATTATTCATCTTGACGATGTAGTCGAATGTTTTTGGCTCATTCTGAAGAACTAACTCCTGCAGCATTTCTTTATTGATACTCAATGAATGGAGCCTGGCCTGTGGTATGGTATCAAACTCATTTGGAACATAACTGTGGACGATCTGATGTTTATCCATTGTGATGATCTTGGATAGAAGAGGAGGTATCTCATGATAATCAAGTGTCATGATCATCTGAATCCCTGATGCAGAGATCGCTTCCAATACCTTTGAAAAATCTTTTCTGGCATTGGTATCCAATCCGATTAATGGATCTTGTAGCAATAACAGTTTTGGGTTTTTAAGGAGTAAAATGGCTATTCTGAGTCTTTTAGTTTCGCCATTACTCAGCTTGATCACCTCTTCATGTATTAGATGCTCAAGTTTAAGGAGCTTTGAAACGTTTTTTAAATTCCAAAATCCAGGATTTGCCTGTTCTGCTGAAGTATTCAAGACTTCCTGAACGGTTGGAACATCT